>JAEYTQ010000416.1 GCA_023433965.1 Pseudomonadota bacterium
GCCGCGCATGCACGGCAAGGTCGCTGCCGTCGCCCTCGCCATAGACCGTGCGCTCGGCGTGGGTCGGCCGGAGCTTGCGGCGCTTTGCAATCGTCTCGCCGTCTGGCCCGATCAGCCATTGCGCCAGATAGAGGCTGCCGCCGTCGCGCTCGGACAGGCCGATCACGGCGGTGAGCCCAGCCTTGCGCACGGCGTCGCGCAGCCGTTCGGCCTGAGGGCTGTCATAAGACAGCGAGTTGTCGAAATAGCGCTGTACGAAGCCGCGGCCGATCGCCCAGGCCGGCGAGTCCATCCAGATGTGCCAGGGATAGCCGGGGATGAAGGCCTCCGGGAAGGCGATCAGCTTGGCGCCTTTCTCCCCGGCCTCCCTGATCAGCACGATCGACTTGTCGATCGAGGCGTCGAGATCGAGCCAGGCGGGCGCTGCCTGCACGACCGCAACCTTGTATTTCGGATGTTCGATGCCCATCGCCGCCTCCATTGCCTGTTGATCGGATGCCACGCCCGATGCAGTCTATCTGGCCAAGCCGGACGACCCGGCGCTCGACCGCGGCGGAACGAAAACTCGACTGGACGCGGGCTCCCCGGCCGGTACGGGACTTGCCTCCGGTCAGGCCGATCCCGGGCAATTCGCAGGGTGTGAAAGGGAGGCTCTCCAAATGCCAATCCAGTTCACGACGGACGACAGCCCCGGCTATCGGCGGCTCGCCCTCTGGCAGGACATCGTCTGCGACGTCTTCGTCGGGCTCGACTGCAGGTCCGATCTCGGCAGTCTGTTTCGCGGCTCGGTCACGCAGGCCTCGCTCGGCCAGGCGGCATGTTCCGAGGTTTGCTCGGACCGCCAGCACGTCCTCCGTACACCTTCGCGCATCGCGCGTTCGGACCAGGATTTTGTTCTCGTTGCGCTCGGCAATCGCGGCAACGGCGGCGTGGTGCAGGACGGCCGCGAGACCGTCGTCCATCCCGGCGAGTTCACGCCCTACGACACCACGCGTCCATATGAGCTGCGGTTCAACGACAGCTTCACGCAGACCATCTTCAGGGTGCCACGCGCGATGCTGCAACGCCGGCTCGGCGGCACCGAGACGCTGACTGCAATGTCGTTCGGCACCGACGCGCCGGTCGAGCGGCTCGCCTATGATTTCATCTTCCGGCTTTGCCAGAACGCGGACGGACTGGCTCCGGACACCGCCTCCGCGCTGTCGGAACAGGCCGTCGATCTCCTTGCGATGGCGCTGAGCGAGCGGCTCGGCAAGACGTCGCTGCCGGCCTCGACCCATCGCTCCGCCCTGCTCTTTCGGCTGAAGGCGCATATCCGCGCGCATCTCGCCGATCCCGACCTATCGCTCGCGGAGACGGCCGCCGCGCTCGGCATCTCACCGCGCTACGTCAACGTCCTTTTCACCGACGAGAACACGTCTTTCCAACGCCATGTTCTTGCCGAGCGCCTCGCCCGATGCCGGCGTGATCTCGCCTCACCCGTGCTCGCCCATCGCCACATCAGCGAGATCGCCTTTGCCTGGGGTTTCAACGACCTCTCGCATTTCGGCCGTGTCTTCCGCGAGCGTTTTGGCATGTCTCCCCGCGACTTCCGGCAAAGCCAGTTGCGGCACTGACGACCCTTCCAATCGGCCTGCACGACCAGGTCATCCCGCAGCAGAGCCGGTATGTGAGCGCGTGATTGGACGCGGCGCTCGCTTGCACTATCCTGACCATCGAGCCGCAGGGATCAATCAGCGGGCAGCCAGGGAGCACATCGATGGAATACCGACGCTTGGGCCGGTCAGGCCTGATGGTGCCGGCCTTGAGTCTCGGGACCGGCACCTTCGGCGGCGTCGGCCGCCTCGCCGCGTGGGGCGCGACGGACGCGACCGAAGCGCGGCGGCTTCTGGACATCTGCCTCGAGGCCGGCGTGTCAATGTTCGACACCGCGAATGTCTATTCGCTCGGCGAATCCGAGCGTGTGCTCGGGGAAGCCATCAAGGGCCGCCGCGACAAGGTCCTGATCTCGACGAAGGCGTCGTTCCGCTTCGGCGACGGTCCCAACGACATCGGCTCGTCGCGGCAGCATCTGCTCAAGGCCGTCGACGGTTCGTTGAGCCGGCTCGGCACCGACTACATCGACCTGTTCCAGCTCCACGGCTTCGACGCCTTTAGCCCGCCCGAAGAGGTGCTCGCCACCCTCGACGTGCTCGTGCGCGCCGGCAAGATCCGCTATGTCGGCGTCTCGAATTTCTCGGGTTGGCATCTGATGAAGTCGCTCGGTGTTGCCGACAAGCATGGCTTTCCGCGCTACGTCGCCAACCAGACCTACTATTCCTTGATCGGACGCGACTACGAATGGGAGCTGATGCCGCTGGGACTCGACCAGGGCCTAGGCGCCGTGGTCTGGTCGCCGCTCGGCTGGGGCCGCCTCACCGGAAAAATCCGCCGCGGCCAGCCCATGCCGGACGTCAGCCGGCTGCCCAAGACCGCCGAGTTCGGACCGCCCGTGCCGGACGAGCATGTCTACCGTGTCGTCGACGCCATCGACGAGGTCGCGAAGGAGACCGGCAAGAGCGTCTCGCAGATTGCGCTGAACTGGCTGCTCCAGCGCCCCACGGTTTCGACGCTGATCATCGGCGCGCGCAACGAGACCCAGCTGCGCGAAAATCTCGGCGCGGTCGGCTGGTCCTTGACCAAGGACCAGGTCGCCAAGCTCGACGCTGCGAGCAAGGTGACGCTGCCCTACCCCTATTGGCACCAGCGCGTCACCTTCAGCGACCGCAATCCGCCGGCGGTGTAGGGCGCTTTCCAGGCACACCATGGGCAGGTGCGCGAAAGCCGCCTGCCCATGGCTGCCGCGCCGCAAGGTCGGCTTCCCCATGGAACTGTCCGTGTCCTGCCGGGTTGCGATGCATCTCGCAATTTCCTATCCGGAGGCAACCACGGCTCGGATCAAGCGCGCCTTCATCATGTCGTCCGCCCCCATCGAGCATGCCGACGGCTTGCCGCAGCCGCAGCGCAATCAGGCGGTGCTGACGATCGCGCTCGGCATCATCATGGCGGTGGTTGACAGCGCGATCGCCAATGTGGCGCTGCCGACGATCGCGGCCGACCTCGATGCCAGCCCGGCGTTCTCAATATGGATCGTCAACGGCTACCAGCTCGCGATCACGATCTCGCTGCTGCCGTTGGCCTCGCTCGGGGAGATTGTCGGCTATCGCCGCGTCTATCTGGTCGCGCTGGTGCTGTTCACGCTGGCCTCGGCGCTATGCGCATTGGCGCACACCCTGCCGCTGCTCACGATCGCACGCATCATCCAGGGTTTTGGCGCGGCCGGCATCATGAGCGTCAACGCCGCGCTGGTGCGCTTCACCTATCCGCGCAGCCAGCTCGGCCGCGGCATCGGGCTCAATGCGCTCGTGGTCGCCTTCTCGGCCGCGGCCGGCCCGACACTCGCCGCCGGCATCCTTGCGGTCGGAAGCTGGCCCTGGCTGTTCGCCATCAACGTGCCCCTCGGCGTGGTGACGCTGGTGCTGGGCCTGCGCAGCCTGCCGCACACCAAGCCCGCGAGCCGTTCCTTCGACTGGCAGAGTGCCGGGTTGTCCGCGATCACGTTCGGTGTCGGCATAGCGGCCATCGACAGCGTCGGCCATGGCGAGGCGGTACTGATCTGCCTGATCCAGTTCGCCATCGCCATCGTCGCCGGCGCGCTGCTGATCTGGCGCGAAACGCACATGACCTCGCCGCTGTTGCCGGTCGATCTGCTGCGAATTCCGGTGTTCGCGCTGTCCATTGCGACCTCGATCGCCTCGTTCTGCGGACAGGTGCTGGCCTTCGTTTCGATCCCCTTCTACCTCCAGAGCCGCTTCGGCTATTCGGCCGTCCATATGGGCCTCTTGATCACGCCATGGCCGATCGCGGTGGCGTTTGCGGCACCGCTCGCCGGTCGCTTGGTCGAGCGCTATCCGGCCGGCCTGCTCGGCGGCATCGGGCTCACGCTGTTCGCCTGCGGCCTTGCCGCGCTCGCCTTGCTCCCTGCAGCCCCGACCCCGTTCGACGTGATCTGGCGCATGGCGCTCGCCGGCGCCGGCTTCGGCCTGTTCCAGACCCCGAACAATCGCACGATGATAGCAGCTGCCCCACGCGAGCGCGCCGGCGGCGCCAGCGGCATGCTGGGGACGGCGCGTCTGCTCGGCCAAACCACGGGAGCTGCGCTGGTGGCGCTGCTGCTCGGCCGTTATCCGCTCGACGGCACCCGATATGCCCTGCTCACCGGCGTCGGATTTGCGCTCTGCGGCGCCATGCTCAGCATGCTGCGGCTCTCTCCGGCCGGCGCGCGCGGCGCCGAGCACGTCCGCGTACAGGACGACCAGCGCCTGCGCGGCGACTGAGACGGCCAACCCTCCGGTACATGCCACTCCTGGGCACAACCCCTGCGTGGCTTAACTATTCGGAGCATTGCCCCCTTGCCCTCCCGCTCCGGTTGCGCTTGATTGGCGGTGGGGAACAAGGGGCATTTCATGCGTTTCGTGGGAATTGCGGCGCTCAGCGTCATGCTGGGCGGCTGCGCGTCTGTCACGCGCGGCACGACCGAGAATATCAGCATCTCATCGACACCTTCGGGCGTAGAGGCGATCGTCAGCGGAATGGACGTTCCGACCACCTGCACGACGCCCTGCGCGGTTGTCGTCAAACGGAATGCCGACATATCGATCACCTTCCAAAAGGAAGGATATGAGCCTCAGATCGTGCCGCTCAGCCGGGACGTACCGACGGCAGGGGCTGCCGGTTTCGCCGGCAATCTCCTGCTCGGCGGCGTCATCGGCATGGGTGTCGACGCCGCAACCGGGGCAGCCACCGATCACAAGCCCAATCCGGTCATCGTGACGATGCAGCCGACCGTTCGCGCGCGGCCGCTTGCACCGAAAAAGCCACGTGCCCCGGCGGCACCGCCTCCTGACACCGGAACTTAGCAAGCCAAACGAACAAAAAGGCCGGCTTTCCAGCCGGCCTTTTCAGTTCACATGACCTGCCGATCAAGCCTTGACCAGCGGCCCCTTCGAGGTCGGCCCCTTCGAGC
>JAEYTQ010000453.1 GCA_023433965.1 Pseudomonadota bacterium
TCTCGAAATCGATCCGGCGCGGCGGCATTCCGCTCTTCTCGATGATGGAGATCAGCGGCAGGATGCCTTCGGCCGCGCAGACGTCATGGGCCGAGAGGTTGAATGAGAGGCGAATGTGGTCGGGCCACGTCCTGGCGGTGGCGAGTGCGCGCACCAGCAGCGCTTGGGTCAATGGCCGGATCAAGCCGATGCGTTCGGCGGCCGGGATGAAATCGGCGGGGGAAACCAGGCCTAGGCGGGCGCTGCGCCAACGGGCGAGGACCTCGAAGCCGGCGGTGCGCTCGCTCATGGCATCGACGACCGGCTGGAACACCAGATCGATCTCGGTGCTGAAATCCGCGGTCCTAAGCAAGTTCTCGATCACCCCGCGGCTGCGGATCTCGGCCTCGAGCTCGCTCGAGAAGATCACGGTGCGGCCACGCAGATGGCGCTTGGCGTGATAGAGCGAGTAGTCGGCGCACTCATAGAGCGCTTCCGCCGTCGTCGCGGAGTCCGGGAACGATGCGAAGCCGATCGAGCAGGACAGCCCGGTATGGGCGGTATCGAGCTGGTAGGGCAGCTTGACCTGGGCGCTGATGCGTTCGCCGAGCCGCATCAGATCCGCATTGTCGGGGTCGCCGCAAACGACGAGGCCGAACTCGTCGCCGCCGAGACGAGCAAATTCCACCCGCTGCGGGCCAAAACCCTCACAGACCTCGCGGATGCGCCGGCCCGCTTCGATCAGGACGCGGTCGCCGACCGAGTGGCCGTAATTGTCGTTGATCGGTTTGAAGCCGTCGAGGTCGATGATGCCGACCGCGACGCGAACGTGCCTGCGCTCGGCGTCGGCGAAGGCGCTCGACAGTTCGGCGAAAAAGCGGCGGCGGTTCGGCAGCTCGGTGAGTGAATCGAGATTGGCGAGGCGGAAGTTCTCGTCGGAGAGCGCCTGCGTCGCCGCTTGTTGCGCGAGCAGCGACTTGCGGCTGGCGACGAGATCGGCGAAGTCGCGGTAGTAGATGAACAGCACCGTCACCATGGCGCCGGAGACAAGGAGGTTGTTGACGGCGATCGCCTTCAGCGTCGGCTCGCCCGTGGAAAAGAAGAACAACACGTAGGGCACGTCGACGAACAACGTCACGATCAGCGCTGCCGAGCGCAGATGCATCAGCGTGAAGATGCAGCCGATCACGGTGACCGCCATGTAGAATGCGACCTGGCTCTTGGCGAAGGGATCCCCATAAGGGTACAGCGCGAAGGACCAGGCGGTGAAGCCGGCGGCGATTGGCAAGGTCAGCCAGTTGGTGGTGCGCAGGTTGCGCAGGATGTCGGTGTCGCTGCGTACGAGGTGGCGCTGGCGCAGCCACCAGAATGTCCGCAAACCTGCGAGCAAGGTCAGCACGCTCGGCACGATCACCGTGAGCCAGTCGGGCGCCACGTTCAAATAGGTGTAGGCGACCGCGATCGTGTTGCTGATGAGGATGAAATAGAGCAGCGGGATCTGCTTGGAGAAAGCGCCGAACTGCGCGCGTGTCAGGTCCGGATTGTCCGCAGGAACGCGAAACAATTGCGCCGCGGCAGCAAGGTAAGACTTCAAATCGGTAATCGGCATTGAAAATACGGGCCCCGCATTCCCTCAAAACGCCGGCGATCTTGCATGGTACGGGTAAAGGGCGCGTTAGGTCGGTCTTGCGCTGGACGCCAGCACAGGGAGCGCGCTACCTCAGAATGGGCCGGCCGCGTGCATCTGGTGAGGCCGCGTTAAGGATATCCGGCGCTGGCGACAGGCGTCTCGGGCATGCGTCGCCGGCAGTCGCCGCAGCTACGATCTGCTAACCATGGCGTCCCGGCCGGTGCGGGCGTTGTCCAGCTGCGCGTGCGTGCACATATGCGATCTCCGGGATTGGCAGCCGCAATCGCAGATGGATCAGGCGAGAACGGCCTGGCGTTCGCGCGTGGGCTCGCGGACCCTCTCGATTGGCCGTTGTTCGACGAGCCGCGTGAAGCTGCGATGGCTGGCCTGTGTGGGTGTCTCGACGATGACTCCCTCGCAGACGATCTGTCCGCCGAGCATCTTGAATTCCAGCTTGTCATAGCGCGGCATCGTCTCGCCGGCCGCCGGCGGCAGCAGCCCGACGCTGCCCTGGATGTTCAGCGCGGCCTCGCCCGTGCCGTGAAGCCGTGGATTCCACATCCTCATCCCCGTCTCGGCCCAGCGCTGCCGGATGAGCGCGGCGCGATCGGCGGGCTCCGCGGCTCTCGTGCGAGCTTTTGGAGCGCTGCGGATGTTGGCAGGCGGAGCCGGTTCGATATCGACGGTGCCGCTCAATGACTCGTCGGTCGCTGGAGCGACGTCTACGGCGAGCTGAGCATCATTTGCAGGAGCGGGCGCGATCTCGACAACCGGCGCCGAAGCGCTGTCAGCGCTGGTTTGAGGGACGTCAGTGGCGAGGCGATCGGCCTTGGCGACTTCGATGGTGACCGGTCCGACGTCTGCGGAAACGCCGAGCGGGGAGGCTGCCTCGACGACGACATCTTCGGTCGAAATGGTGATCTCGTCCGCTGATGAAACCACAACCTCTTGCATGGGTACCGACTCGATCTCTGTAGAGATCCGCGGCAATGCATCATCATCTGCGATGGTGGGGTGTGCAACTGGCTCGGACTCCCCAGCGGCCGGTGCAGCCAACACTTCGTGGAGGGCAGTCGGGGGCGCGGGCGGATCGATTTCGGTCGGCCTCTCCGGAGAGAGCT
>JAEYTQ010000542.1 GCA_023433965.1 Pseudomonadota bacterium
CTCCTGTTGGTTGCGGCCCGCCTCGACGGGCTCGGCCAGCCGCTTTCGCTGGTCAAGGCGATCTCGGCCGTATTCGAGTTCGGCTGCGCGATCGCCGTGGCCCAGATGGTCTGGCGAGCGACGAGGATGCCCTTGCGCGCGTCCCTGGCCTTCTGCGCGGTCTGGCTTGCGCCGACGGTCCTCTTCAACGGCGCAATGTGGGGCCAGGCCGATTCGATCTGGACTTTCTTCGTGCTGATTTCCGTGGCGCTGTTCATGCGGGACCGAAACGGCGTTCCGCCGTTTGCGGTGGCCTTTGCCGTGAAGGCCCAGGCGGTGTTCCTCGGCCCCTTCGTGCTGGGCATGATCGTGCGGCGCAGGATTCACTTCGCATGGCTTGCCGCCGTTCCCGCGGTCTACGTGGTCCTCGCCATTCCGGCTCTCGTCGCGGGCAGGTCCCTGGTCTCGGTGATCTCCGTTTATGTGGATCAGGCCAACACCTTCGACCGACTCTTCATAAGTGCAGCGAACATCTGGATGTTCGCCGCAAGCATACCGTACGAGATCGGCGTCGCCATAGGCGTAGTGCTCGCAACGGCGAGTGGGCTTGCCGTGTCGATCTTCATCGCACGCTCCAGGCGGGCGGAGCCTGAGTTCATCCTGCTGGCCGCGTCTGTATCGCTGATGCTCATGCCCTATCTGCTTCCGAAGATGCACGAGCGATACTTCTACGGATTCGAACTTGCGGCCATTGCCCTGTCCTGCATCAATCTGCGCTATCTGCCGTTTGCGGTCATCGCCCAGGTCGATGGGGTATTATCCTATCTCGCATTCGATCGCGGGATCGTCATGGGTCAGCCACCGGCGGCGCTCTGCAATACCATTCTCGCATTCTACCTCGTCCACGATCTGTTGCGCGGGGAACGCGGATTTCGCTTTCCAGGGTTCGCCTGGCTCGGCTTCACCGTGACGACGACGGGATTGCTCTCCTATTTGGCATTTGCAGGCAGCGGCTGGAACATGACCCCGGCCTACCTGCTCGCCACCGCTCTGGCCGTAGCCATGACGCTGCGGCTCCTCCAGGAGGCGCAGCGTAGTCCGGCCAGCGGTCCGGACCCGTTGCCTTGAGCTCAACTCTCGGCTTTGCACCGGTGCTCAGCTGTCGAACATGATGACGCTGCGCAGCGTCTTGCCGGCTTTCATGCTGGCGAAGCCCTCGTTGATCTCGGACAGCTTCAGCTTGGCGGAGATCCAATCCTCCAGATGCAGCCGGCCGCGCAAATAGAAGTCGACCAGGCGCGGCATGTCGACGCGAAAGTGGTTCGAGCCCATCGAGGAGCCCTGGATCTTGCGTTCGCGCAGGAAGTCGAAGCCGTGCAGCTCGATCTTCTGGCCGAACGGGATCATGCCGACGATGGTGGCGGTGCCGCCCGAGGCGAGCATGCCGAACGCCTGCTCGGCGGTCTCCTTGCGGCCGAGCACCTCGAAGGAATGATGCACGCCACCATTGGTGAGGTCGCGCACCTGCTTCACCACGTCGCCGTCGGCCGGGTTGATGATGTCGGTCGCGCCCAGCTTGGTCGCGAGCTGGAGCTTGGCCGGATTGGTGTCGATGGCGATGATGCGGCCGGCGCCGGCGATCTGCGCGCCGTTGATGGCGGCCATGCCGACTCCGCCGCAACCGATTACCGCCACGGTCTCACCCGCCGTCACCTTCGCCGTGTTCACCACGGCGCCGTAGCCGGTGATGACGCCGCAGCCGATCAGCGCGGCGAGATCGAGTGGCATCTCTTTGCGGATTTTGACGATGGCGTTCTCGTGCACCAGCATCTGCTCGGCAAAGGACGAGAGATTGAGGAACTGGTGCAGCTTCTCCGGCTTCGACCACTGCATCCGGTTGGAGGCGCCCGGCAGCATCTTCACCGTGGTGTCTGTGCAGAGCACGGTGCGCCCCGTGGTACAATTGTCGCAGGTGCCACAGAACACGGACAGGCAGGTGACGACGTGATCGCCCGGCTTGACGTAAGTGACGTCGGAGCCGACCTGCTCGACCACCCCGGCCGACTCATGGCCGAGCACCGCAGGCAGCGGATGCGGATAGAGCCCTTCCATGAAATGCAGATCGGAGTGGCAGAGTCCGGCGACCGCAGTGCGGATCAGCACTTCGCGCGGGCCAGGCTTGGGCAGGCTGATGTCCTCGATGACGAGCGGCTGGTTGACTTCGTAGAGGACGGCGGCCTTCATCGGTGTTTCCTCGTCGTTATGATTGTCGTGGAGCGCGGACTCCACCTCTCCCTGTAGGAGAGGTGGAGAGAGCCTACGCCGCCAGAACCAGTTCGCCAACCTCGCTCATGCCGGCATCGCGATCGCCGAGCAGCAACGCGGCGATCTTCGCTTGCGCGGCATTTTCCGTCAGCCGGAACGGATCGTTCGGCGACACCCTGTGGTCGATCACGAGGCGCGACAGCAGCAAGCGGCGCGCATCGCCGCGCATGTCGTGGATGCGGTGCGCTTCCCAGGCGAGCGCGACGGCGCTGGCAACGTGATAGAGCAGGCTGGTGGCGCGGCGCGCATCGGCCTCGTTCTCGGATTTCGCCGCGACCTCGCGCGCAAAACCCACCGCACGATCGACCAGACCGCGCAGCTGGTCACGCCAGACCTGCGGCACCGATGCGCTATCGTCGAGCCGGGCGTGCAGATCGGCCGCGAGCGCGGATTCGGCGCC
>JAEYTQ010000457.1 GCA_023433965.1 Pseudomonadota bacterium
CTACAAGCCGGGCTTCGCCTCCGCGCTGATGGTGAAGGATCTGACCTTGGCGCAGGACGCCGCGAAGGCGGCCGGTGCGGCGACGCCGCTCGGCAAGCACGCGCAGGAAATCTATCAGTCTTTCGACGCAGCCGGGCAAGGCGGGGTGGATTTTTCCGGAATTATCAAGCACGTTAGGAGTCTGGCCGGAAAATAACCTTCGCTTGGTGCCCGGATGAAGCGAAGCGAAATCCGGGACAGCTCTCTACAATTGGCGCGACCGGCCCCGGATTGCGCTTCGCTCCATCCGGGCTACGTTCGAACGTCAATCGACGGGCCCGGGATCATGACGACATTCTTGGAAGCGCGCGCGTTTCTTCTGCAACATCGCACGGATTATGAAGCAGCGGTCAAAGGCTTCCGCTGGCCCGATCCGGTTCCTTTCAATTGGGCGCTCGACTGGTTCGACGCGGAGCTCGCGACCCATGCGGACAGCAAGGACCGTCCCGCACTCTGGATCGTCGATGCCGCGCAGGACAAGCAGACGAAGCTCACCTTCGCTGCGCTCTCGAAGCGCTCGAACCAGGTCGCAAATTTCCTCCGTGCCCAAGGCCTGAAGCGCGGCGATCATCTGCTGTTGCTGCTCGGCAATGTGGTTCCGCTGTGGGAGACCATGCTGGCGGCAATGAAGCTCGGCGTCGTCGTGATCCCCGCGACCACGCTGCTCACCGCGGACGAGCTGCGCGACCGGCTCGAGCGCGGCAGGGCGAAGGCGGTGGTGGCCGCCGAGGACCAGGTGGCGAAGTTCGCGAGCCTTGGCACCGAGAACATCGCCCGCATCGTGGTCGGCGCGGCTTCCGATGGCTGGCTCGCCTATGACGAGGCGGCGAAAGCCTCGGAGAGCTTCACGCCCGACGGTCCGACCAAAGCCGACGATCCGATGCTGCTCTATTTCACCTCGGGCACGACGGCAAAACCGAAGCTGGTGCGGCACAGCCAGCGCAGCTATCCGGTCGGCCATCTCTCCACCATGTACTGGATCGGGCTTAAGCCCGGTGACGTCCATCTCAACATCTCGTCGCCCGGCTGGGCCAAGCACGCCTGGAGCTGCTTTTTCGCGCCATGGAATGCGGGCGCGGCCGTGTTCGTGGTCAACCAGCCGCGCTTCGACGCGAAAGGCCTGCTCGCCACCATCGGCCGCTGCGGCGTCACCACGCTGTGCGCGCCGCCGACCGTGTGGCGGCTATTCATTCAGGAGAACCTCGCATCGTTCAAGGTAGCCTTGCGCGAGGTCTGCGGCGCCGGCGAACCACTTAATCCCGAAGTGATCGACCAGGTGCGGGCGGCCTGGGGTCTCACCATTCGCGACGGCTACGGCCAGACCGAAACCACCGCGCTCGCCGGCAACTCGCCGGGGCAAAAGATCAAGATCGGCTCGATGGGCCGGCCGCTGCCGGGCTATCGCGTGCAGATCAGCGACGCCGACGGCCATCCCGCCAGGGAAGGCGAGGTCACTCTGGTGCTCGGCTCCGAACGGCCTGCGGGGCTGATGCAGGGCTATCAGGGCGATGACGGCAAGCTGTCCGGCGCCGAAGGCGAGATCTATCGCAGCGGTGACGTGGTATTCGAGGACGACGAGGGCTATCTCACCTTCGTCGGCCGCTCTGACGACGTTTTCAAATCGTCCGATTACCGCATCAGCCCGTTCGAGCTGGAGAGCGTGTTGCTCGAGCACGAGCTGGTCGCGGAAGCCGCGGTGGTGCCGAGCCCCGATCCGATCCGACTCGCGATCCCCAAGGCCTTCGTGCTGTTGACCTCGGGTGCCGGGCGGACGCCGGAGACCGCGCTCTCCATCTTCAAGCATCTGCACACGCGCCTTGCGCCGTTCAAGCGCATCCGCCGTCTCGAAATTGTCACCGAGCTGCCGAAGACGATCTCCGGAAAAATTCGCCGGGTGCAGCTGCGCAGGCTGGAGCGCGACGGCGATCGCGACGATCCGCTGCGCGGCCAAGAATTCCGCGAGGAGGATTTTCCGGAGCTGGCGAAGGCACGGGGCGAAAGCTAAGTGAACGAAGAAAACTTGTCATTCCGGGGCGATGCGCAGCATCGAACCCGGAATCCATTTTGCGGCAGGGTTTGCCGTCAAATGGATTCTCAGATGCGCAATTGCGCATCATAGCCCGCGCTTCGCGCGCCCCGGAATGACGCAATTGGAGTTACCATGAACGAAGTCTGGAAGAAGCCGCCAATTCCGCTCGATGCCTATCAGGCCATGGTCGGCAAGGAGATCGGCGTGTCGCCGTGGCACCTGATCGACCAGCCGCGCATCGACAGCTATGCCGACGTGATCGAGGATCACCAGTTCATCCATGTCGATCCGGAACGCGCGAAGAGGGAGACCGCGTTCGGCACCACCATTGCGCACGGCTTCCTCACGATGTCGCTGCTGTCGATCATGTCCTACGAGGTGATGCCCGTGATCGCTGGCACCACGATGGGCGTCAACTACGGCTTCGACAGACTGCGTTTCATCTCGCCCGTCCGATCCGGCAAGCGCGTCCGCGGCCGTTTCGTTCTGGCCGAAGCCAAGCTGCGCAAGCCAGGCGAGCTGCAATCCCGCACCAACGTCACTGTCGAGATCGAGGGCGAGGACAAGCCGGCGCTCGTCGCCGACTGGCTCGGCCTGATCTATTTCGAGTAGCCCCGAAGCGTCGTTACCGGGCTTGACCCGGCAACCCATCGCTGCTCAAAAGCTGCCAAATCGCGCTCGGTGCACCCTCTCCCCTTGTGGGAGAGGGTGGCGAAATCGAGCGGAGCGAGATGAAGCCGGGTGAGGGGTATCTCTCCATTCGCTCATCTGCCGAGACAACCCCTCATCCGGCGCTGCGCGCCACCTTCTCCCACAAGGGAGAAGGAAGAAAGGAAGCACAATGGCAATCAGGTTCGACGGACGCGTCGCCATCGTCACCGGCGCGGGCAATGGTCTCGGCAAGGCGCATGCGCTGGGACTGGCCAGCCGCGGCGCCAAGGTCGTGGTCAACGATTTCGGCGGCGCGCGCGACGGCACCGGCGGCTCGCTGTCGCCGGCGGAGTCGGTGGTCGAGGAGATCCGCAAGGCCGGCGGCACCGCGATGGCCGACGGCGCCGACGTCTCCAACTTCGAGCAGGTCACCGCCATGGTGGAGCGCGCCACCAGGGAATGGGGCAGCGTCGACCTCATGTGCGCCAACGCCGGCATCCTGCGCGACAAGTCGTTCGGAAAGATGGAAGCCGCCGATTTCCAGAAGGTGCTCGACGTGCATCTGGTCGGCACCTTCTATTGCTGCAAGGCGGTCTGGGCGGGTATGCGCGACCGCAACTACGGCCGCATCGTGCTGACGACCTCGTCCTCCGGCCTCTACGGCAATTTCGGCCAGGCCAATTACGGCGCGGCGAAGTCCGGCATGGTCGGCCTGATGAACGTACTCGCGGAAGAGGGGCGCAAGAACGACATCCGCGTCAACATCATCTCGCCGACCGCGGCGACCCGCATGACCGAAGAGCTGCTGCCGCCGCAGGCATTGCAGCTGATGAAGCCGAACGCGATCACGCCTGCGGTCGAGTACATGCTGAGCGAGGACGCACCGACCCGCACCATCATGGGCGCCGGCGCCGGCTCGTTTGCCGTGATCAAGATTCTGGAAAGCGAAGGCATCAATTTGCCGGAGTCCGAATGGACGCCGGACGCGGTCGCCGCCCATTTCGCCGAGATCAGCGACATGTCGAAGGCCAAGGCGCTGACCGGTGCGTTCGAGCAGACGCAGAAGTACGTGGCGCAGGCCGCCGCGCGGGCGGGGATCAAGCTCTGACTGAGATCGCCGTCATCGGCGCCGGTCCCGCCGGGCTGATGGCGGCGGAGGTGCTGGCCCAAGGCGGCGCGCGCGTCACCGTCTATGACGCGATGCCGTCAGCGGGCCGCAAGTTCCTGATGGCCGGCCGTGGCGGCCTCAACCTCACCCACAGCGAGCCGCTGCCGCAGTTCATGGAGCGCTATCGCGAGGCGGCACCGAAGCTGCAAGCGGCGATCGCGGCGTTTCCGCCTGAGGCGTTGCGGGCGTGGAGCGAAGCATTGGGCGAGCCGACCTTCGTCGGCAGCAGCGGCAGGGTGTTTCCGAAAGCGTTCAAGGCCTCGCCCTTGCTGCGCGCGTGGCTGCGGCGCCTCGACGCCAGCGGCGTGCGGTTTGTATTCCGTCATCGCTGGATCGGCTGGGACGACGAGGGCCGGCTGCTGTTTCAAGCGCCTGATGGTCTTGCTTCTGTTGCAGCTGACGCGACCGTGCTGGCGCTTGGCGGCGCAAGCTGGCCTCGGCTTGGATCTGACGGCAGCTGGGCCGATCTTCTCGCCGCAAAGGGCATTGCCATGTCCAAGCTGCGGTCGGCCAATTCCGGCTTCACGGTCGCATGGTCAAATGTGTTCCGCGACCGCTTCGAGGGCCAGCCGCTCAAGGGCGTGACCCTGACGATCGGTGCACACACGGTGCGCGGC
>JAEYTQ010000464.1 GCA_023433965.1 Pseudomonadota bacterium
CCTCGATTCCCAGCCTCGTCGGAACCTCTGCCATGAAAGCCGCCATCCTCGTCTTTCCCGGAATCAACCGCGAGCGCGACATGGCGCGCGCCTTGAGGCTGATCTCGGGCCGCGAGCCCGCGATGGTTTGGCACGCCGAGACCTCGCTGCCTGCCGGCACCGATCTCGTCGTGGTGCCGGGCGGCTTTTCCTACGGCGATTATCTGCGCTGCGGCGCCATCGCCGCCCGCGCGCCGGTGATGGACGCGGTGCGCGACTATGCGGCCCAGGGCGGCCTCGTGCTCGGCGTCTGCAACGGTTTCCAGATCCTCTGCGAGTCCGGCCTGTTGCCGGGCGTCCTGATGCGCAATGCGCGGTTGAAATTCATCTGCCGCGACGTGCATCTGCGCGTCGAGCGCTCCGACACGCCGTTCACCCGCGGCTACAATGCCGGCCAGGTGATCCGCGTGCCGGTCGCCCATGGCGAGGGCAATTACGAGGCCGACGAGGAGACCATCAAGCGGCTCGAAGGCGAGGGGCGGGTGCTCTATCGCTATTGCTCCGCTGCCGGCGAAGTCGACGATTTCAACAACATCAACGGCGCGGCGCATTCCATCGCCGGCATCGTCAACGACAAGGGCAATGTGCTCGGCATGATGCCGCATCCGGAAAACCACGTCGAAGACATCATGGGCTGCACCGACGGCCGCGGCCTGTTCGCCGGCCTCGTCCAGCACCTGGAGAAGGCCGCGTGATTTCGTCCGCGCTGGCTTACTGGAGCGCAGGAATGCGCGCGATGACCTTGATCTCGAAATCGAAGCCGGCCAGCCAATTCACGCCAACGGCCGTCCAGTTCGGATAGGGAGGACCGCCGATCTCTTCGGCGCGAATGGCCATCACCGTCTCGATCTGACTCTGCGGATCGGTGTGGAATGTGGTGACGTCGACGACATCGTCCAGCGTGCATCCGGCAGCTGCGAGCACGCTCCGCAGATTGGCGAACGCGCGCCGGACCTGCTCGGCGAATACCGGCTCGGGCGAGCCGTCCTCGCGGCTGCCGACCTGCCCCGATACGAACAGCAGGTCGCCGGAGCGGATCGCGGCGGAGTACCGGTGCGCTTGATACAAGGCGTGGCGGCCGGCGGGGAAGATTGCCTCTCGCTGTGGCATGGCTAAAGCCTCTCCATGGATGGGCGTTGCGGAACGTGGATGTCCACGGCTGGCGCGTCACGCCAATTTCAGATACGTCTCGTATGTGAGATATTGTTCACATACGCGACGTATGTCAAGAGGGCCTGTATGGCGAAGGGAAAGCGCGCCGCTGCCATGGCGGAAAACCGGGCCAAGCTCATCCGCGCCGCGCGCGAGGCTTTTGCCACGCAGGGCTATGCAGACGCCTCGATGGACGAGCTCACGGCCGCAGTCGGTCTGACGCGTGGCGCGCTGTATCACAACTTCGATGACAAGAAGGGGCTGCTCTGGGCCGTCGTCGAGCAGATCGACGGGGAAATGGCGGAGCGCCTGCGCATCGTCCGGGAGCAAGCGCCGAGCCTGTGGCTCGGCCTGCTCGCGGAGGGAAGCGCCTATATCGAAATGGCGCTCGAACCCGAGATCCAGCGCATCATGCTGCTGGATGGACCTGCCGTGCTCGGCGATCCCTCCAAATGGCCCGGCGAGAACGCCTGTCTCGACATCACCATGCGAACGATCCGCGCGCTGATCGAACAAGGCGTGGTGAAGCCGGTCGATGTCGAAGCGGCGGGGCGGCTATTGAACGGGGCTGCGCTCAGCGCCGCCTTGTGGGTCGCGGCCGCCGACGATCCCAAGAGCGTGCTGAACAAGGCCGTTGACGCGTTTCGAGAACTCGCAAGTGGATTGCTACGGTAGGCGATTTGACTGTCATGTCCGTGCAGTTCAGGGCAAAGCGAATGGTCCGAGTTGATTGTTCGGCCCACATTTGGGAGATACGTTCTTGCGCGTTGACGTCGCCGAGAGGGCCTCGTCGTTCGCAGCAGCGCCAGGAAGCATGCAACATGGTGAGCGACACAAACGTCCGGGCTGGTCAGTGCCATTGCGGAGCGGTGCGTTTCGAGGCGACGCTGAGTGACGGCTTCAATTCGATCCGCCGCTGCACCTGCTCCTACTGCCGGATGCGCGGCGCCGTCGTCGTCATGGCGGAGATGGGCGGCATCAAGTTCCTGAAGGGCGAGGATGCACTGACGAGCTACCGCTTCCATACCGGATCAGCGCAGCATTTTTTCTGTTCCCGCTGCGGAATCTACACGCATCATCAGCGTCGATCGGACCAGAAACTGTATGCTGTCAACGTAGCTTGCCTTGACGGGATAAGTCCGTTCGATTTTCCCGAGGTGCCCGTCATGGACGGCATAATCACACCAACGACACCGGCAAACCAACGCGCCGTGCAGGTACCCTCCACTTTATTTCAGCGGACTGATCATCGCTATCGGCTACCGCCACTTCAATCGCTCCCCCGGCACCGTCATGGCCGCAACACCCGCCATCACCAGCAGTAGCCCAAGCGCGAGGTTCGACGGCACGCTCTCGCCGAGCAGAACGACCGAGAGGCCGACGCCGATCGGGATGCGCAGATAGCCTTGGGCGTTCGTCGTCAACGTGCCGAGCCGGCCGAGGCAGACGTAGAACAGCATCAGGCCCAATGCGCTGGAGACGATGCCCATGACGATGGTGGCGACGATCGCGGTCGGCGTCGGATGCAGCGTCCAGGGCTGGTCGATGATCAGCGCGGGCGGCAGCAGCACGAGGCCGCCGAACAGCAGCGAGCCGGTTGCCACCACCATCGGATCGTACTCGGAGAGGCGGAGACCGAAGATGGTCGCGCAGGCAAAGGAGATGGTGGCGAGCAGGATCGCGATCTCCGCCACGATCTCGCTGCCAAG
>JAEYTQ010000497.1 GCA_023433965.1 Pseudomonadota bacterium
GACCAGTAGATGTCCCCCATCGTGACGTCCGGCGGCGCCACGCTCTTCAGGTAAAACAAGTTGAAACCGAAGGGGGGTGTCATATAGCCGATCTCCATCATGATGATGAAAATCACACCGAACCAGATCGGATCGAAATTGTAGGTCTGGACCACCGGCAGGAAGACCGGGAGCGTGATCGGCATGATCCCGACCGGGTCAAGCACCATGCCCAGGATCAGCAGCACGAACAACATGAACGCGAGGGCTCCCCATTTGCCGCCGGGAACGAGCGTCATCAGGTGGTTCATCAACTCATTGGCACCCAGCGTCGTGTACGCCGTCGAGAATGCATGCGCAGCGAACAAGATCCACATGATCAACGCGGTCAGCCGCAGGGTCTGGATCGCCGCGTCGTTCAGCACGGCCATCGACAGCCTGCGATGAACGGCCGAGGCGATCAGCGCGCCGAACACGCCCAGCGCGGCGGCCTCGGTCGGCGTTGCAAAGCCGCCGAAAATGGCGCCAAGCACCAGAAACACGATGAAAAGCGGCAAGAAAACCGCTTTCAGTGAAGCAAATTTCGCTTGCCAGTCGCCGCGCTCCTCGATCGGCAATGCGGGCGCAAGCGACGGCTGCAACCAGGCGCGAACGCCGATATAGATCGAAACCAGCACGAACAGCAGGATGCCGGGACCGATGCCGGAGGCGAACAGCCGGCCGACCGAGACCTCGGTCAGCAAGGCGTAAAGCACCATCAGGATCGATGGCGGGATCAGGATGCCCCAGCCTCCGCCGCAGTTGATCGCGCCGACAGCGAGCCGCTTGTCGTAGCCGCGCTCGAGCATCCGCGGCAACGCTATGGTGCCCATGGTCACGACTGCGGCGCCGCTGATCCCGCTCATCGCAGCGAAGATCGCGCAGATCGCGACCGTGCCGATCGCCAGCCCGCCGCGAAAGCCGCCGAACCAGAGATGCATCATCCGGTAAAGATCGTTCGCGACACCCGATTTCTCGAGCAGCATCGCCATGTAAACGTACATCGGGATCGCGATCAGCGTGAAGCTCATCATCGAGTCCCAGAACTTGGACGCGACGATGTAGAACCCGACCGGACCCATCGTGAAGTACAGGAATACGACCGAGATGCCGCCGAGGGTGAAGGTGAGCGGCGTGCCGATGAAGAGGAAGAACAGCAGCGAACCAAAGAAGAGAAGCGTGAGAAGTTCGACTGACACGATGGATCCGTTCGTCTAATGAGAGGGTTCGTCGGTCGCTTGCTTGCCGAACGTATCCGGGTCGTTCTCCAGACCCCTCACGGTGCGGACGTCGGAGGCGAGGCGGACCAGCCCTTGCAGCAACAACAGGACGCCGGCGACCGGGATGACGATCTTGACCGGCCAGATATGCGGATTCCAGAGACTAGAGGACCGCTCGAACTTGCTCGCGGAATCCCAGGCCATGTCGACGCCCTGCCAGATCAGTACGGCGAGGAAAAGGAAGAACAGGAACGAAGTCGCGAGATCGACGACCGCCTTCTTCACGCGGCTGAATTTGCCGTAGATGATGTCGACGTTGACGTGGGCCCGTTCGACCAGCAGATAACCGCCGGCAATCACCGCGTAGGCGCCGAAGATCAGCTGTGCGAATTCGGCGGTCCAGATGGCCGCACTGCCGACCACGTAACGCATGATCACGTCGGCCATCAGCAGCAGGAACATCGGCGCGATCAGCCATGCCGCGATCCTGCCGACCCAGATATTCAGGTGCGTGACCATCCTGGCGAGTTTCAGCATCCCATGACCCGTATTCTGACGACCGCAAGTCAGCGCCGCCTGTTCGCGCCGTCGGTCATTCGGGAACGATATTGAAGGTGCCGTGCCGCCCGCCGTGCCCCCGCCGGCGGGCGGACGGTAACGTCAGACGTAACCGAGATCGGTCATCAGTGTCGTGAGGGTCTCGCCACCCTTGCTCGCAACCGGTCCCTTGGCGATCTCCTTCTGGAGAATGCCCTTCGAGGCATCGGCGAACTTCTTGAGCACGTCGTCGGGAAAGCGAACGACCTCGACGTTCATTTTCGTCTTGCCCGTATTCAGCGCAATCGCTTCCTTGTGCAGATACTCGACCGAACGACGGAAGTAGCGCTCTTCGATCAGGGCGAGAAACTCGAGCCGGAGATCGGCTGGCAGCTTGTCCAGCGCAGCGGTGCTGATGATCCAGCAGTCGTTGGTGATTCCGAGCGCCGGTTTCATGTGATAGGGCGCGACTTCCCAGAACTTCATCGACAGCGCACCGATCGCCGCGCCCCAGTGAGCGCCATCGACGACGCCCGTGGAAATCGCCTGGTAGATCTCGGGGCCGGCGACCTGTTGCGGCGACGTGCCTGCCGCCGACAGGTAGTCCAGCATCGTGCCGGCCGAACGCACCTTCAGGCTCCCGAGGTCTGCCGCAGAGCTGATCTTCTTCTTCAGCACGATCTCGGTCGGGTAGGCTTTCTCGCCCATCAGGATCACGCCCTTGGGGCGTAGTTCGTCGTTGACCATCTTCTCGATGCCGAGATTCTTGGTCAGGTGCATGAGCTCCCAGGTTTCGCGCAACGTCCCGGGGACGCCGTAGTACAAACCCATCGCCTGCGCCTCGCCGAGAATGTAGGCCGGCGAGATCGTGCCCATCTGAACGACGCCCTTGCGGACCACGTTGAAGATCTCGCGATCCTTCGCGATTTCGCCCGCGCCGTACAATTCCATCTTGAAGCGCCCGCCGGTGCGTTCTTCCAGCTCCTTCTGCAGGACGACGAGACTGTCGTTGAACGAGCCCGAGGCTTTGGGCCAGTGAGACTGCACCTTCCAGGAAACCTTTTCCTGCGCATGCGCGCTTCCAATGATCGAAGGCATCGCGAGCGCCGCAACGGAACCCGCCAACACGTCTCGGCGCCTGAATTTGCTGTTCTGATCCGACATGTCACTCTCTCCCTTGGCTGCCGATCTGAATGGCTCGGCCTTGTTTTTTTCAAATGAGAACATGAGACGACTCGACAAGTCAATCAACGTTCCTCCGTGCATTCCGCGCAACGGAACGGCTTCTTGCGAGTGCTGAGCGCTTTCGCGAGACTGCAGCGGGTGGACACGAGCCACCGGGCGCGCCAGCGAGCGGCGGAGGTCGAGGATGTCGAGGCTGCAATGCCGAGATGGATGGGCCAGCGTCACGGTTGCCGTCAGCTGCGTCAAATCGTCCAATCGGCAGTTCGCCAGCCCATGCGCGAGCAGCGAACGCTGGGACGAAGCGGCGATCAACGAGTACGGCGATTTCGCCACCTTCCGCGCGATCGCCGACACCGAGACTTACCGCCGCGAAGTCGCCCCGCATCGGCACGCGGCGCTCGAAGATTTCCGGCTGTTCGCGCTCGCCAAGGCGATGTGAACCGCATTTGAAGTTCGTAAGATGGGTTGAACCCTTGCGAACCCATCATGCTTTGTCAGCGCCGAACGGATTGATGAGCTTCGCTGGCGCTTTGCCCATCCTTGTACACTGGCTCTCTCTCTGCGAGCCGCTGCGCCTGCGCTCGGAGATCCGGCAGCATCGGCGGCCTGATCGAGGTCACGCGGGGAAGCGCCGCTTCAGCCACGCGATGACCAGCCGGTTGAGTTCCGCTGGCTTCTCCTCGGGGGTCCAGTGCCAACAATTCTCGATCACCTGCCGCTCAAGATCAGGAACGTGTGCGTGCATGCCCGCCGCCATGCTGGCCCGCAAGACCACGTCCTCGGAGCCCGAGATCATCAGCGACGGCACGCGGATGGTCTGGTCGACTGCGAGACCCGACGCCCAGTTGCGCGTCAGGTTGCGATCCCAGTTGATCCCTGGGGTGAAGCCGGTGCGCTTGAACCGCTCGGCGAAGAAGTCAAGTTCGGCATCTGTCTGCACGTCCTTGCCGGGCAGTTCGGCAGGAATCGGCTGCCCATAATATTCCATGTTCGCAACTTCGGGAGGTAATCGTCCCCACTCGGCGCTCGTCATTAAATCCTTGCGCATCGAGTTGCGCAGCGTCGCGCGTGGGTCGCGCTCCATCGCTTCGTCGGCGGAATGTCCGTCTTGGAACAGCAATACGTACATCTTGGAGCTGTAGACAGCGCGCATCTGCGCGATGGGATCGCGCGCCGGATCTGCAATGAAGCCCTTCTCGCCAGGCCGGGCGGCCTGCACCAAATCAGGGTGCAGCCACAGCATCCAATGCGGAACAAACGGCGTGTTGATCCCGATCGCACCTGCCACCCGCTCCTGATGGAGCAGCGGCATCTGCCAGGCGAGCAACCCGCCCCAATCATGCCCCATCAACACCGCCCTCTCGATGCCGAACTGATCGAGGAGGCCCGTGAGGTCGGCCGTCAACTGGGTGATGTCATACGCCTCGACGGCCTGTGGCGCATCGCTGAGCCCATAACCACGCAAGTCGGGGGCAATCACGCGGTAACCGGCATCAACCAACGCCGGTATCTGGTTTCGCCAGCTGAACGCCAATCCTGGAAAGCCGTGAAGCAAGACGACCGCCGGTCCGGCGCCAGCCTCATAGACGGCGAGCCGAATGCCGTTGGTCTCGACCATGCGCACTGCGGGCATTGTTGTCTGCTGCGCGACGGCGGGCATCGCGGCATTCACGATCGCAGCACTTGATCCGGCAAGCATAGCTCTGCGTGAAAGGTCGAACATCGGTGCACCTCGCAGCAAAGGGATTCGAACAACACGGTCACGAAGCGCGGGCGCCTGCTTCGGCAAATGCCGCAGACGT
>JAEYTQ010000550.1 GCA_023433965.1 Pseudomonadota bacterium
AAGGAAGGCAGCGCCTGGACTCAGCCGCCGAAGATCAAGCACATGATTTTGGACTATTCGGACGACGTGGAGCTGCTGGAGGTGATCCTGCCCGCCGAATTCAAGACGGTGGAGCTGAAGGCGTAGGGTTGACGTGCAGTCGCGCGTTGTCGTCTTCCGCTGTCATTCCGGGGCGGTGCGCAGCATCGAGCTATGGTGCGCAATTGCGCACCTGAGAATCCATTGGGCGGCAGAACGCGCGGTGAAATGGATTCCGGGCTTGCGCTACGCGCGCCCCGGGATGACGAGTGGCAAGATTACGCCAACACCCCCACCACCGCTCCCATCAGACATGTCGTCAGCGTCCCCGACACGATCGACTTCAATCCCAGCGCGTTGATCTCCTCGCGCCGCTCCGGCGCCATCACCCCCAAGCCGCCGATCATGATGCCGAGGCTGGCGAAGTTGGCGAAGCCGCACATCGCGTAGAGCATGATCAGGCGCGAGCGCGGATCGAGCGCGCTCTCCGGCAGCTTCGAGAAGTCGACATAGGCGATCAGCTCGTTGAGCACAGTCTTGGTGCCCATCAGGCTGCCGGCGGTGATCGCCTGATCCCACGGCAGTCCCATCAGCCAGCATACCGGCGCCATCACAAGGCCGAGCAGGCGCTGCAGCGAGATCGCAGCGCCGCCCATGTTCGGCAGGAGGCCGAGCATGGCGTTGACGAGATGGACCAGCGCCACCAGCACCAGCAGCATGGCGACGATGTTGAGCAGCAATTCGAGGCCGGCGGTGGTGCCCTTCACGATCGCGTCCATCGTGCCCGACACGTTCATCTCGGGATCCTGCAGAGCGCCCCCGGTGCGCTTGTCGGAGGTCTCGGGCACCATGATCAGGCTGACGAGGATCGCGGCGGGCGCGCCGAGCACCGAGGCGATGACGAAATGCGCGGCGGCGTCCGGGATGAGCGGAGCCAGCAGCGTCGCATAGAGCACCAGCACGGTGCCGGCGATGCCCGCCATGCCGCCCGTCATCACCAGGAACAACTCGCTGCGGGTCATCTGCGCCAAATACGGCCGCACGAACAGCGGCGCCTCGACCATGCCGAGGAAGACGTTGGCGGCGGTGGACAGGCCCACCGCGCCGCCGACGCCAAGCGTGCGCTCCAGCAGCCAGGCCATGGCGCGCACCACCGGCGGCAGCACGCGCCAGTAGAACAGCAGCGTCGTCAGCACGCTCATGACCAGCACGATCGGCAGCGCCTGGAACGCCAGGATGAAATCCGCGCCCGGCACTTTCAGGTCGAACGGCAGGGTGCCGCCGCCGATGTAGCCGAACACGAAGGCGGAGCCGGCGCGCGACGCCGCGGAGATCGCCCCGACCGCGTCGTTGACGGCGCCGAAGCCGTGCGCGACCACCGGCAGCTTCAGCAGCACGATCGCGGTGACGAAGGTGACGAGAAGGCCGATCGCAACCTGGCGCAGCGACACCGCGCGTCGATTCTCCGCCAGCGTGAAGGCGATCAACAGCAATGCGAAAATGCCGAGTGCCGATTGCAGCCGCAGCATGATGTCCCCGAACCCTCGGCGATTATGGCCGCACCGGTCTTGCAAAGGCAATGCCGACGTGGCGGGGAAGCGCGAGATGCCTCTGTCCCGGACAAGCCGCAACGCATCAGCGTTGCGGCCCAGAGCCGCGACCCACAAGGCCAACCACGAGATCGCGGGGGCATGGGCCCCGGCTCAGCAGCGCGTCATTGCATGCCGCGCTGCGTCCGGGGCACGACACCGAGCACAAGGGAATCGATCAGATCCCTACTGTGCATGGGGTTGTTTTCGCGGTTTGGTTTCAGCCGCGTCCGACGAACGGCATCTTGGTCGCCATCACCGTCATGGTCAGCACGTTGGCGTCGAGCGGCAGGCTCGCCATGTAGGCTACGGCATCGCCGACCGCCTTGGAGTCCATGCGCGGCTCGTGCTTGGTGGTCCCGTCGGGCTGCAGCACGCCGGGGCCGTTGACCATGCGGTCCGTCATCGGGGTGGCGGCATTGCCGATGTCGACCTGGCCGACCGCAATGTCGTACATGCGGCCGTCGAGATTGCTGGCCTTGGTCAAGCCGGTGATGGCGTGCTTGGTCGAGGTATAGGCCGCCGAGAACGGCCGCGGCGCATGCGCCGAGATCGAGCCGTTGTTGATGATGCGGCCGCCGCGCGGGGTCTGGTCCTTCATGATGCGGAAGGCGTGCTGGGTGCACAGGAACGGGCCGGTGAGGTTGGTGTCCACCACCGCCTGCCACTGCTCGAGGCTGAGATCCTCGAAGTTCACGGCGGGCGCGCCCATGCCGGCATTGTTGAAGAGCACGTCGAGCCGGCCATAGGTCGTCTTCACCTTGTCGAACAGCGCGGCGATGGAGTCCGGCTTGGTCATGTCGGCGGTGACGCAAAGGCTTTGTCCAGCGGGACCGAGCCTTGCGGTTTCCTCGAGCATGTCGAGCCGGCGCCCTGCGAGCACCACGGTGAAGCCGGTGTTCATCAGCGCCAGCGAGGCCGCGCGGCCGACGCCGGTGCCGGCGCCCGTCACCAGGGCGATCTTCTTTGCTTCACTCATCGTTTCCTGCCTTTTCTCTTGAGCTGTCAGGT
>JAEYTQ010000574.1 GCA_023433965.1 Pseudomonadota bacterium
AACCGCAATTATTCGGAATATCGAAAATCATGAGCGCGTTTTACCGAGAGAAGGTTCTTTCCGTTCAGCACTGGACCGACACGCTGTTCAGCTTCCGCGCCACGCGCGACACCGGCTTCCGCTTCCAAAACGGCCAGTTCGCCATGATCGGCCTCGAAGTCGACGGCCGTCCGCTGCTGCGCGCCTACAGCATGGCGAGCGCCAATCATGAGGAAGAGCTCGAGTTCTTCTCGATCAAGGTGCAGGACGGCCCGCTGACCTCGCGCCTGCAGAAGATCAAGGAAGGCGACACCATCCTGGTCGGCCGCAAGGCGACCGGCACGCTGATCACCGACAACCTCCTTCCCGGCAAGCGGCTGATGCTGCTTTCGACCGGCACCGGCCTTGCCCCGTTCGCGAGCCTGATCAAGGATCCCGAGGTCTACGAGCAGTTCGAGTCCATCGTGCTGGTGCACGGCTGCCGCCAGGTCTCCGAGCTCGCCTATGGCGAGAAGCTGGTCGCGACCTTGCGCGAGGACGAGCTGTTCGGCGAGCTGCTCGCCGACAAGCTCGTCTATTACCCGACCGTGACCCGCGAACCCTTCAGGAACCGCGGCCGCATCACCGACCTCATCAGCTCGGAGCAGATCTTCAACGACATCGGGCAAGGCCCGCTCGACATCGCAACCGACCGCATCATGATGTGCGGCAGCCCGGCGATGCTCGAAGAGCTGAAGCAGATGTTCGAAGGCCGCGATTTCGTCGAAGGCTCCGGCAACAAGCCCGGCCATTTCGTGATCGAGAAGGCATTCGTCGAGCGCTGAGTTTTGCCGAGGGAGTGGCGCGATCGCGCGCCACACTCACTCGTCGTCCCGGACAAGCGCGCGCCGATCCGGGACCCATAGCCACAGGACGCGGCTATGCGACGACCCGGAGTGACAGCTTTCTCCCACCACGTCATCCTGTGGTTATGGATCCCGGGTCTGCGCTGACGCTTGCCCGGGATGACAACTGCGTTTCAGTGGCGACTGTCGCCTCCTCTCCTCTGCTGCACCGCAACCAACCCTTGGGCCGATTGATTTGTCTCGGCCGAATTCGCTAGCCTGAAACAAGGGCCACGTCATATCCGTATGGCGGGTAGGGGCGTATTGTAGCGCCTTCTGGCGAGAGGATCGGATCGTGGCGGAGGACAACAAGACGCAGCAAGCCCCCAAACGCCTGCCGCTGGCGGAAGAGGGGATCATGGAGACCCTGCTGCTGCCGTTCTCGCCGCGCTTCATCGTGCTGACGATCTGCGCCGTGGTCACCGCGTTGTTGATCGGCATCGGCCTCGCCGACGGCAAGATCTTCGACATCATGCTGGTGCCGATCCTGATCTTCGGCGCGCTGACGCTGCTCGGCGTGCGCGATCTCCTGCAGAAGAGCCACGCGGTGCTGCGCAACTACCCGATCTCCGCGCACATCCGCTTCCTGCTCGAAGAGATCCGGCCCGAGATGCGGCAGTATTTCTTCGAGAGCGAGAAGGACGGCATGCCATTCTCGCGCGACACCCGCGCGGTGGTCTATCAGCGTGCCAAGATGGAGCTCGACAAGCGGCCGTTCGGCACCCAGGAGGATGTCTACCGCGAGGGCTACGAGTGGATGCACCACTCGGTGTCGCCGAAGGCGCACGCCACGGAGAAATTCCGTGTCATGATCGGCGGGCCGGATTGCGCGAAACCCTATTCGGCCTCGGTGTTCAACATCTCCGCCATGAGCTTCGGCGCGCTCAGCCCGAACGCGGTGCGGGCGCTGAACGCCGGCGCCCGGAAGGGCGGCTTCGCGCACGACACCGGCGAGGGCGGCGTCAGTCCTTATCACCGCGAGATGGGCGGCGACATCATCTGGGAGATCGGCTCCGGCTATTTCGGCTGCCGTCATCTCGACGGCACCTTCGATCCCGAAGCGTTCGCGCGCGTCGCGAGTGACGACCAGATCAAGATGGTCGAGCTCAAGGTCAGCCAGGGCGCCAAGCCCGGTCATGGCGGCGTGCTGCCGGCGGCCAAGGTCTCGGAGGAGATCTCCAAGATCCGCGGCGTCGCCATGGGCGAGGATTGCATCTCGCCGGCCTCGCACCGCGCGTTTTCGACGCCGGTTGGCATGATGCAGTTCATCGCCGAGATGCGGCGCCTGTCCGGCGGCAAGCCGGCCGGCTTCAAGCTCTGCATCGGCCATCCCTGGGAATTCCTGGCGATCTGCAAGGCGATGCTTCAGACCGGCATCTATCCCGACTTCATCGTTGTGGACGGCAATGAAGGCGGCACCGGCGCGGCACCGCTGGAATTCATGGATCACCTGGGCATGCCGATGCGCGAGGGCGTCAACTTCGTCCACAACGCGCTGGTCGGCATCAATGCGCGCGACCGCATCAAGATCGGGGCATCCGGCAAGATCGCGACCGCCTTCGACATGGCGCGTGCGATGGCGATCGGCGCCGACTATTGCAACTCCGCGCGCGGCTTCATGTTCTCGCTCGGCTGCATCCAGTCGCTGAGCTGCCACACCGACCGTTGCCCGACCGGGGTCGCGACGCAGGATCCGACGCGTGCGCGTGCGCTCTACGTGCCGCTCAAGATCGACCGCGTGTACAATTATCACCACGCCACGCTGCACTCGCTCACCGAGCTGATCGCCGCGGCCGGCCTCGAGCATCCGCAGCAGCTGCGGCCGATCCATTTCAGCCAGCGGACGTCCACGACCCAGGTGAAGTCCTTCGCGCAACTCTATCCGGCGCTGCGCCCGGGCGAGCTGCTCGAAGGCACGGAAGATCCGCGCTTCCGCGACGCCTGGACGATGGCGCTGGCCGACACGTTCCAGCCGGCGCCGTAGGATCCCAGTCGCAGAAATTCACCGTGATTGCGGCAGGCTTCTGACGTTCGTTTCGACTTTGGGTGTAGATTACGTCCATGGATGAGCGACGCAGCAAGGCGAGGCATCGCGTGCTGAAGGCCGGAACCATCGAGTTCGGCGGCGGCGCCATCGACTGCACCGTCCGCAATCTCTCCGATCATGGTGCCGCGCTCGACGTCACCAGCCCCATCGGCATCCCCGAGCATTTCACCTTGTTAGTCCAGGCGGACGGAACACACCTGTCCTGCACAGTGGTCTGGCGCAAGGAAAAGCGCATCGGGGTGAGATTCGGGTGAAGCCCGGCGATCGACGCGCTTTAGGGTCAACTCCGCTGTCGTGCCGAGGCGCGACGAAGTCGCGAGCCCGGGACCCATAATCCCAGGGAGACGTGCGACGCGAGCTGGCGGCTCCGAGTCCCCGCCAAACTCCTCCCTTTGGTTATGGGTCCCGGATCGGCGCGCGCTTTGGCGCGCTTGTCCGGGACGACAGGTGAGACTGAGGCTCGTGCCGTCGCTCGAGTCACCCCGTCTCGATCTCGCTCAACCGGCTTGCCAAAATCTTGTCGATCCTCCGCCCGTCGAGGTCGACCACCTCGATATGCCAGCCGCGGAAATCGAAGGCGTCGCCGACATTGGGCAGCATGCTGAACTGTTGCAGCACGAGGCCCGCCACGGTGTTGTAGCGATGCGGCGGCAGCTCGATGCCGAGCAGATCGCCGAACTCGTCGGCCGGCATCCAGCCGGAGATCAGCAGCGAATCGTCGTCGCGCTTGATGAAGGCCGGCTCGGGCGGTCCCGCTTCCGAATGGAAGGCGCCGACGATCGATTCCAGGATGTCGGCCGCCGTCACCATGCCTTCGAAGGCGCCGTATTCGTCATAGACGAGACCGACGTGGACGGGCGCCGTTTTCAGGATGGTCAGCACGTCGCGCGCATCGGCCGATGCCGGGATGCCCGGCGCTTCGCGCACCAGCGCGCGCAGGTCGGGATCGCGTTCGTTCATATAGGCGACCAGCAGGTCCTTGGCCTGGAGCACGCCGATCGGCTTGTCGCGATCGCCGTCGGAAACGGGAAAGCGCGAATGCGGGCTGCTCGCGATGATCTGTTGGATGGTTGCGGGATCGTCGTTCAGGTCGATCTCGTCGACCTCCGTGCGTGGCGTCATCACCGCTCCGACCGGCCGGTCGCCGAGCCGCATCACGCCGGCGATCATCTCCTTCTCGCCTGGCTCGAGCACGCCCGCGCTCGCGGCCTCGCTGACGAGGTGATGGATCTCGTCTTCCGAGACCTTCTCCTCGGCCTTGCCGCCGCGGCCGAGCAGCGTGAGAATCAGCTTGCCGGAGACGTCGAGCAGAAAGACCAGCGGCAACGATATCTTGGCGAGCACGTGCATCGCGGGCGCGACCCGCACTGCGATGCTTTCGGGATCGCGAAGCGCGACCTGCTTCGGCACCAGCTCACCGACGATCAAGGTGGCGTAGGTGATGAGCGTGACCACGATGCCGACGCCGACGATGTCGGCGATGCCCTTGGAGAGGCCGAGCTCGAGCAGCCATTGCGTCAGCCGCTGCCCGAGCGTCGCGCCCGAGAACGCGCCGGAGAGCACGCCGACCAGCGTGATGCCGATCTGCACCGTCGAGAGGAATTTGCCGGGGTCGGCCGCCAACGTCAGCGCCCGCTCGGCCCCGCGCACGCCTTTGGCCGCGAGCAGCGACAGCCGCGCCGGGCGCGACGAGACCACGGCCAGCTCGGACATGGAGAGCAGGCCGTTGATGACGATCAGGACGACGACGATAGCGAGTTCCAGCGAGAGCATTGAGATTCCGGAGGTAAGCCAGTGTGGCCGCTTGGCCAGCAAGCCAATCATATAGGTAATCGGTGAGGAACTGCTGCCGATCCGGCGCTCGTCGCCCCATAAAGAACCCACGCGCGCGGCATTTCCCGGGCCGCCGCGGCGACCTGACACTCCGCGGAACTACGGATCGTTGCTTAACGGGCCCTTAGTGGCCGCAGGCTAGGTTTCGACATTGCGGAAATCTGGCCGGGGGAATGAGGATGCGAATCGGGAAGCTTTTCGCGCTGTCGATGCTGACGGTGACGGTGTTTGCAGTCATCCTCGGCGCCGAGGTGCTGATACCGCAGGCCCGCATCTTCACGAACCGCTCCGACGCGATCAAAACCGTCGATGCCTTCGGCGCGACGCTGACGGCAAGCCAGCACGTCGCCAGCCTTCGCGCTCCCTATATCGGACCGATCTTCCAGGAAGGCGCCGCGACCCAGGCGCAGATCGAAGCCGCCACGAAGGCTGCGAAAACCGCCGATGCGGGCTTCGAGGCGGCAAGACGCGCGGTGATGGTGCTGGATGACGGCAGCGCGATTGCCGAGAATCTCGACCGTGCCGCGCGACGGCTGAAGGACATCATTGCCGCCGCCGATCGTGCGATGAGCGTTCCTGCAGCGGCGCGCGACAGTGCCGCGACGAAGGGCTTCCTGCCCGGCGTTGCCGAGGTCCTCGCCAATCTCGAGCCCGTGATGAACCGGCTCGAGGCGAAGGTGATCAACGCCGATTCCTCGCTGGCGGCGCTGTTGAACCTGGCGCGGACGGCGCAGGATCTGCGCGTTTCGGCCGGCAGCCGTGCGGCCACGCTGTCGCCTGCGCTCTCCGCGCGTCGCCCGCTCACCGCGGCTGAATTGTCGCTGATGGATCGCATGCAGGGACGCGTGGAGGCGGACCGCGAGCGGATCGAGGCCGGCATCGACCAGCTCGGAAATCCCTCCCGCATCGCTGCCGCGCTCAAGGCGGCAACGGACTCCTATTTCGGACAAGCCGCGGTCGCCGTGGACAAGGAGCTTCCTGCGGCCCGGAGCGACGGCAAATACGTTGCCACCGCCGAGGAGCTGGCGAAGGTCATCGTGCCGGCCATCCAGATGTTCTACGGCGTGCGCGATGCTGCGCTGGCGGAAGCGGCCGAGCGTGCCTCGGCCGCGCGCGACGGCGCGCTGGCGATGCTCGCGCTGGCCGGTGTCGCCGTGTTGGCGCTGCTCGGCACGCTGGGTGGCGTGACCATGATGCTGCGCAGACGCGTGGTGACGCCGCTCGGCCGCATCGCCGACGTGATCGGAGCGCTCGCCGCCGGACGGCAGGACGTCGAGATCCCGACGACGGGTCGCAACGACGAGATCGGCCAGGTCGCGGGTTCGCTCCAGCATTTCAAGGATTCGCTGCTCGCCAAGACGGCTGCCGACGCGGCCGCCGCGGCCGAAGCGGAAGCGAAGCTGAAGCGCAGCCAGCGCATGGACCAGATCGCGCGCGAATTCGAGGCTTTGATTGGCGACGTCGTCAACACCGTCTCCTCGGCCTCCTCCGAGCTGGAGGCGTCGGCGGGTACGCTGACGAGCACGGCCGATCAGTCGGAGAAGGTCACCGCGACCGTCGCGGCGGCCTCCGAGCAGGCCTCCACCAACGTGCAGACCGTCGCCGCAGCGGCCGAGGAAATGGCCTCGTCCGTCGACGAGATCGGCCGCCAGGTCCAGGATTCGGCGCGCATTGCCTCCGAGGCGGTGCAACAGGCGGTGCGCACCAACGATCATGTCGGCGAGCTTGCCCGGGCCGCGGGACGAATCGGCGACGTCGTCGAGCTCATCAGCCAGATCGCGGGCCAGACCAATCTCCTGGCG
>JAEYTQ010000613.1 GCA_023433965.1 Pseudomonadota bacterium
TGCGCGACAAGCGCATCGCAGGTGCCGGTCTCGACGTCTGGTCCAAGGAACCGCCGCCGCCGGAGCATCCGCTGCTCCAGTTCGACAACGTCCTCGCAAGCCCGCATACGGCCGGCGTGACTATCGAGGCGCGGCAAAACATGGGGCGCATCGCGGCGGAACAGGTGCTGGACGTGCTCGACGGCAAGCGCCCGCCGCGGATCATCAATCCCGAGGTCTGGCCGCATTATGCGGAGCGATTCAAGCAGGCCTTCGGCGTCACCCCGGGGTAGGGGACCCGGTGGCGCGAAAACGCGCTCCAGGCTTGATCCGCGTCAAAATCTCCTTTCCCAGTCCCGCCTAAATGAGGCTAAAGTGGTGTCGGGGCAGCAGGAGGTCCCATGTCAATCTATGTCGTCAGGTTCATGAAGGACGTGCTCGGCGAGTATGGCCGGCAGAGCGAGATCTGCCAGGGCACACTCGAGATCGACGCCGCCGACGAGAACGAGGCCAAGGAGCGGGCCAAGGCGAAGTTCTGCAAGGACCAGGCATTGCATCACTGGTCCCTGCACGCCGACCGCATCCATGTGAGACCGGCCGACTTTCCGTCCTGAAGCTCATCGGGCAGGCGCTCGGACCGGCGGGGGCGCTGTCGCGCCGGCGCCGAGCGAGCGCTGCACCATCACGGTGTCGGACCAGCGGCCGTGGCGATAGGCGACGCCGCAAAGCAGGCCGGCGCGTGTGAAGCCGAATTTTTCGTGCAGCGCCAGCGAGGGCGCGTTGTCGGCGTCGATATAGCCGATCAACTGGCGGAAGCCGGCGGCGGCGCAGCCGTCGATCAGTTCCTGGAGCAAGAGCCGTCCCACTCCACGGGCGAGATGCGCGTGGTGGACGTAGATCGAGTGCTTGGCCGTGTAGCGATAGGCCGGGCGCTTACGGAACAGCACGGCATAGGCATAGCCGACGACCTCGCCGCGATAGGTGGCGACCAGATGCGGCAGGCGGGTCTGCTTCAGGTTCTTGCGCCGGTCGCGCAGGTCGTCCGGCTCCGGCGCACCGGTTCCCTCGACATCGCGCGGCACACCATTTCGGACGTGATGGCGGTAGATCGCCAGCATCGCCTCGACGTCGCTCTCGCGTGACGGCCTGACCAGGACGGCTTCGTCGCTCGCGCGCGCAGCTGTTTCGTTCATCGGCACCTACTCGGCGACGACATACGTGTAGAGCCCGATGCGCCCGTTCGGATCGACCTCCTTGTAGACACCCTGGATCTCGACGTCGAAGCCAGGGAAGGTGTTGAAGCAGGTCTCGAACATCTTGAGATAGTCGATCATGGGCTTGGCCCGTTCCGTCAGCCGTTCCCCGGGCACGATGGTGGCGATGCCAGGCGGATAGACGACGAAGGGCGTGGTGGCAATGCGGCCGGCGATCGCCTCGATGGGCAGATAGTCGACATCGTTCCGGAACAGATGGCGTGCGGCATCGCGGGGCGACATCGCGATCTCGGGCATGTGCTCGGGCATGAACTGCCGCGCCTGGAGCGCGCAGACATCGGCGGCGCGAAAGAAGCGGTGCATGTCGCCGCAGAGATCGCGCAGGCGCGCGCCGGCATAGCGCCCCTGCCGCCGCAGATGGAATTCAGGGATCGCCTCGGCCAGCAGCGCATTGTCGTCGTGCAGCCTCTTGAACGCCACGAGGCCGGAGATCAGCGTGCCGGCCTTGCTCGCTTCGACGCCGGGCGTGAGCAGGAAGAGCAAGGAGTTGAGGTCGTTCTTCTCTGGAACGATGCGGTGCTCCCGCAGATACTGCGCGACCACCGGTGCGGGGATGCCGTGCTCGGCATAGGCGCCGGTGAGGCGGTCGAACCCGGGGGTGAGCAGTGTCAGCTTGTTCGGGTCGGTCATGGCAAAGCCTTCCGCGAGATCGGGAAACCCGTGCCAGTTGCTGTCCGAGGAGAGTTGCCAAAGGGCGGGATTCGTCGCGAGCTCGTCGGTGGAGAGCGTCTCCCAGGCGACGTTGTGGACCGCGCCGGGTCGGCTGACGTCGGCAATGGCGACGCGGTCGGGAACGAAGGGCTCGAAGAACCAGCGGCGATCGGGATTTTGCTCCTTCTCCTCGAATTCCCGGCGCATCGCGCGGATCTTTTTGCGGAGCTCGATGCCGAGCCGGATAGTGTCATCCCACAACACCTCGCCGGAGCGGCCCTTCATCATCTGCGCCCCGACGTCGAGCGAGGCGAACAGCGGATAGAAGGGCGACGTTGATGCATGCTGCATGAAGCTCTCGTTGAAGCGGCGGTGCTCGACGCGCCGCTTCTGGCCGCGGATGTGACGGTCCTTGATGTGGATCTGCGAGGCCTGCGAGAAGCTCGCCAACTGCTTGTGGGTCGACTGCGTCGCAATGATGCCGGGAGCCTCAGGAGGAAGATTGGCCAGTCCCATGGCGAAGCGGCCGGCATAGAGCGGATGAAATTTCATGAAGCCGGCCCAAGCCTCGTCGAACAGGATGTAGTCGCAGAGATGGCCGACGCGCTTGATGATCATCTCGGCGCTGTGGATCGAACCGTCATAAGTGCACTGCTCGACCACGGCGACGCGGAACGGACGCTCCTTGCGCCAGGCATCGCGATCCTTCACCAAGGGATGGTTGCGGATCGCCTCGCGCAGGACCTTCTCGTCCAGCATGTCCCAGCGCATTGGGCCGATAAGACCCCAGGCGTTGCGGACGGTCGGGACGTAGACCGGGATGCCACCATTGATCATCAGCGCGCCGTGATGCGCGGCCTTGTGGTTGTTGCGGTCGAACAGCACGAGATCGCCGTCGGTGACGAGAGCCCCGAGTGCGACCTTGTTCGACGTCGAGGTGCCGTTGAGCACGAAGTAGGTCTTCTCCGCGCCGAAGATTGCGGCCGCTTCCTTTTGCGCCTTCAGCGCCGGCCCCTCATGGGTGAGGAGGTCGCCGAGGTCGAGCACGGAATTGTCGAGATCGTCGCGGAACACGGATTCGCCGAGATGCTCGACGAACACGCGCCCGATCGGGCTGCGGTTGTAGAACACGCCGCCGTTGTGGCCGGGACAGGTCCAGAGCTGGTTGCCTTCCTCGGCATAGTCGACCAGCGCACCGAAGAACGGCGTCTTCAGCGTTTCGGCATATTGCTTGAGACGGCTGATCAGGTTTTTGGCGATGAAGGGCGGCGTCTCCTCGGACAGGAAGACATAACCGTCGATGAAATCGAGCACCTCGACCGGCAGATCCTCGAACCGCTTGCGACGGATCAGCAGGATGATGGGGAAGTCGAGGCCGCGGCGGCGCATCAGATTGATCAGCGATGCGGTCTTGCCTTCGAGGCCCTTTTTGCCCCAGTCCACCACCATGCAGCCGATCGCGGCGTCGGTCTGCACCGCCATCTCGGCATCCTCCAGCTTGCGAGCCCGGACCACCTCGAAGCCGGAACGCTGGATCTCCTCGATGATCTGGTTGAAGCGGACGCCCTCGAGATCGTCGGCGTCGAACACAGGTGCGGCGAACAGGAAGTTGAAGCGCTTGAAATAGTCCATGTCGAGCCCCGGATGTGCAGGAGATACAGCTCTCTGCACATTCGATGACAGTGGGATGACAGGAGCGAGGCTAGCCCTGCGGCGACGCCCCTTCACTCCAGCAACTTGTCCAACGTGATCGGGAAGCGCCGGACGCGCTTGCCGGTGGCATGATAGACGGCGTTCGCAATCGCCGCGGGCACGCCGACGATGCCGATTTCGCCGAGCCCCTTGATGCCCAGCCTGTTGATGCGGTCGTCGGGCTCGTCGACGAAAATGACGTCGATGTCGTGGACGTCGGCGTTCACGGGGATGTGGTATTCGGCAATGTTCGCATTCATGATGCGGCCGAAGCGGTGATCCATCACGGTCTCCTCGTGCAGCGCCATCCCGATCCCCCAGACGATGCCGCCCATGATCTGGCTGCGGCCCGTCTTGGTGTTGAGGATGCGCCCGGCCGCGACTGCACTCACGACCCGCGTGACGCGGATGACGCCGAGCTCCTCGTCGATCTTCACCTCGGCGAAAACCGCGGAATGCGTGTTGCGGGCGTGCGATTTATCCTCGGGGAACTGGTTGAGCTTCTCCTTCTCGATGCGCTCGCGCCGGCTGTGGCGCATGACGTCCGCAATCGAGACGGCAGCCCTGCCGTTGCCGACGACCATGCCGTCGGCCAGGGTGGCGTTGGCGGCATCCAAATCGGCGAGCGGCGAGCCCGGCATTGCCTTGGCGAGGTGCACGAGCTCCTGGCGAATCTCTTCGGCCGCTCCCAGCACCGCATGCGCGCTGGACGCCGCCATCCAGGAGCCGCCCTCGACGGGGGCCTGCGGCAAGGTCGAATCGGCGAGGCGAACGCTGATGTTCTCGATCGGCAGGCCGAGCGCATCGGCCGCGACCTGCGCCACGATGGTGTAGGTGCCGGTGCCGATATCGGACGCGGCGCAGGAGACCTCGGCGTGGCCGTTGGCCGTCAGCACGATTCGGACGGCGACCGGCATCTGCAGCGCCTCCCACACCCCGCTCGCCATGCCCCAGCCGACAAGTTCCTTGCCGTGGCGCATGGAGCGTGGCGCCGGATTGCGGCGAGCCCAGCCGAAGGACTCTGCCCCACGTGCATAGCATTCGCGCAGCTGCTTGCTGGTATAGGGTAGGTCTTCGCTCTGGTCGCGGTCCGAGTAGCATTTTAGCCGTAGCTCGATTGGATCGAGCTTCAGCGCGACGGCCAGTTCGTCCATCGCGCATTCGAGCGCGCAGACGCCCGTTGCCGCACCCGGCGCGCGCATGTCGCAGGGCGTCGCGACGTCGAGGTCCACCAGCTTGTGGGAGTAGTAAGTGTTGGGGCTCTTGTAGAGCTGCTCGGCCCAGCCGGTGTCATTGCGGGAAAAGTCCTCGTAGCGGGAGGTGACGGCGATGGCTTCATGGGTGATCGCATCGAGGGTGCCCTCCGGCCTTGCCCCGAGCGCGACATGCTCGATGCTCATGGGCCGATAGCCGAGCCCGTACATCTGCTGCCGTGTCAGCAC
>JAEYTQ010000656.1 GCA_023433965.1 Pseudomonadota bacterium
TGCCGTGATCACGATCAGGCCGACGACAACCGTCGCGACCGGCACGATCTGGAGGCCGTCACGCGACAGTGCGGCGACGACGAGCGCGAGCCCGATCCAGAAGATATAGCGGATCACGTTCGAGGGGGCGCCGGTCGTGATGGCCGTGCCCAGGATCAAAGTCACCGTGAGCGCAAGGCCCATGCTGCCGGCATAGAGCGGCGTGAAGCCTTCGAACAGCATGTAGATCAGGGCTGCCAGCGGCAGCACGAGATACCAGCCCTTCACCAGCGCGCGCCAGGCGCTCGGGATTTCCGAGCGTTTCATGCCGGTGAGGCCGTGCTTGCCGGCCTCCAGATGCACCATCCAGAACGCGGACGCGAAGTAGAGCATCGCCGGGATGGCGGCGGCCTTGACGATTTCCGAATATTGCACGCCGAGCGTCTCGGCCATGATGAAGGCGACCGCGCCCATCACCGGCGGCATGATCTGCCCGCCCATCGATGCCGTGGCTTCGACGCCGGCGGCAAAGGCGCGGCGATAGCCGAACCTGATCATGAGGGGAATGGTGAACTGGCCGACGGTGACGACGTTGGCGACGCCGGAGCCCGAGATCGTGCCCATCATGCCCGAGGCGAACACCGCGACCTTGGCCGGTCCGCCGCGGGTCCTGCCGAACAGCCCGAGAGACACGTCGGTGAACAGCTGGATCATGCCCGCGCGCTCCAGGAACGAGCCGAACAGGATGAACAGGAAGATGTAGGTCGCCGACACGTAGATCGGCACGCCGTAGAAGCCTTCGGTGCCGAACGACAGATGCGTCACGATCTGGTCGAAGTCGTAGCCGCGATGGTTGAGCGGCGACGGCAGGTACTGGCCGAAGAACCAGTAAACCAGACACGCGCCGCACATCAGCGGCAGCGCCGCGCCCATCAGCCGCCGCGTACCCTCGAAGATCAGCACGGCCAGCAGCGTGCCGACCACGAGATCGAGCCGGGTCGGATCGCCGTCGCGTGCGATCAGATCGGCATAGAAGATCCACTGATAGAGGCCGCAGAAGAAACCGGCGCCGCCGATCACCCAGCCAAGCGCACGACCGGCACTGCTCTTCGCCGTGAAGTTGGCGATCAGGCCGAAGCTGAGGAGGAGAAGGAAGCCGACATGAACGCCGCGCACCACCTGGCTCGGCAGATAGTTGAAGGCGGCGACATAGAGCTGGAAGATCGCGAAGGCGATGCCGATCCAATAGGCGAGCCGGCCCCACCAGCCCGGGCCAAAGCCTTCCGGGAAGCCATGCTCGAAATTGTCGAACTCGACCTTGACCTTTTCGGGCCCCGTCGCCGCGCCCTCTGCCTTTTCCAGCATCTATCTCGTCCTCAGCCTGTCCAAGCCCGATAGCATTGGCACAGGGCCTCAAAAACGTCATGCCCGGGACGATCCCGGGCATTCGCGAACAATCTCTTCACCGTCATTCCGGGGCGATGCGGAGCATCGAACCCGGAATCTCGGAATTCCGGGTTCGGCTCTGGCGAGCCGCCCCGGAATGACACTGGATTGAGTTACTTGATCAGCCCTTTTTCCTTGTAATAGCGGATCGCGCCGGGGTGCAGCGGAACCGGGCTGCCGCTGGCGGCGGTCTCGAGCTTGATCTCCTTGCCCGCGGCGTGCGCGTTGACGAGTTCCGGCAGCGACTCGTAGACCAGCTTGGTCATCTGGTAGGCGAGATCGTCCGATACTGCGGAGCTGGTGACGAGATAGTTGATCACGGCCGCCGTCGGCACGTCCTTGTCCTGGCCGCTATAGGTATTGGCGGGAATGGTCGCGGCGACGAAGGGCGGACCGATCTTGTCGACCGTCTCCTTCGGCACCGACACCACCGTGATCGGGCTCGAGGTCGACAGGTCCTTCAGCGAGGCGACGCCGAGACCGGCCGATTGCAGCGTGGCGTTGAGCTGCCGGTTCTTCATGAGGTCGACGGATTCGGCGAAGGGCAGATATTCGACCTTGCCGAGATCCTTGTAGCTCATGCCGGCTGCGCCCAGGATCGCGCGCGAATTCAGCTCGGTGCCCGACTTCGGCGCGCCGACCGACAGGCTCTTGCCCTTGAGATCGGCCAGCGTCTTGATGCCGCTGTCGGCGGTCGCGACGATCTGGATGTAGTTCGGATAGATCGCGCCGATGGTGCGGAGCTTGTCGAGCTTGGTCTTGAAGCCCGCCTCCTCCTCGCCCTCCCAGGCGGCCTTGAGCGAGTCGCCGAGCGTGAACGCCAGTTCGCCGCGGCCCTGCTGCAGCAGAATCAAGTTCTCGACCGACGCCTTGGTGGCCTGCACCTGCGTCTTCACGTTCGGAATCTTGTCGCCGTAGATCTTTCCGATCGCGACCCCGAGCGGATAGTAGACGCCCGAGGTGCCGCCGGTCAGCACGTTGATGAAGGATTGCGCCTGTGCGCAAGGTGCGGACGCCGCCAGAGCAAGAGCCGCGGCCGCGCCGAAGATAGTCCGTTTCATGGTTGTTGTTCTCCCCAAACCGGCCGCGAAATTGGCCGGATGGCGCGAGCGGGTCAACCCATCCAAAAGATAAAGCTGGGCTGCGGTAAACGACCGATCCGATCGATTCTTCGGGAACTTGGCCGCTGCGGCGAGGTGGCGCAGCGCTCGCCGCTCCCGCTTGCGAGACGACGCACCCTCACTGGAAGGTCATGTCCAGGCACTTGGAGATGTCGGAACCGAGGCCGGAGGAGATGATGATGCAGCCGCGCACCTTCTGAGTGGTGACGTCGGCGGCCCAGATCGAATAGCCGCCGGGGCCGAAGAACGAGTTGGTGTTCGGCGGCTCGGTCTCCGTGGCGTCGAAATCGTATTTGCCGTCGGTCTCGAAGATGCGCGGCTTCTTGATGCAGCCGCCGTCGGTCTGGACGTTGATGACTTCCTTGTTGTCGCGGGTCAGCGCCAGCGAGACCTGGCAGCGGAAATATTCCGAGGTCCTGGTGTTGAAGAGATAGGTGTAGGACTTGCAGGTCGCCGTGTTCAGCTTGCCCGGAGCAAGGCCACGGCTGCAGGAAATGCGCTGGTTATGGCTGAGCTGGTAGTCGTCTGCCCAGGCTGCCGGCGCCAGTGCCAGCATCGACACGACGGCAGCCCAGCAAAGCTTGATCACATGGCGCATCCGAATCATCCCTACCGATAATTTTGTCGAGTTGCGTTCTAGACGGAAAGCGGAACATAGTCGCGAGGGAACGAAGGGAAAATCACAAGCTGCTGGGCGGGACGTGATGCGCTGCGGCGCTTCAGCATTGACCCGGACGCACCGTTCGTGATTTGTTCAAACCTGGAATGTCCCGACCGCGGGAGGATGGGATGACGACATTTTCAACCAAGACATTTGCAATCGCAGCGGCGCTCGGTGCATTCGCAGGGCCTGCGTTGGCGCAAACCGATGCGACGCCCTGGGAGCTCAAGCCGGACATGGGGTATGCCTATGACCGGCAGGGCAAGACCTATTCCTACAAGATGGGCACCAGCAATGCCGGGGAGCTCTTCAAGGGCGCCAAGAAAGTGCCGAAGGGCACGTTGTTCTTCATCGGCCAAAACGGCCAGCTCTACATGCGCAGCGGCCCGTATCTCGAAGGCGACGGCAAGTTCAAGTTCGGGCCGGATCAGTAGGGCTGGTGCTGGCGGCCGAAGGTGCCGCCTCACACTCGGTGTCATCGTGTGCAATTGCGCACTGGAGCGGACCATCCGGTATTCCAGAGGCCATTGGGATCCAGACGAGAAGCCGCGGCGTACTGGATGCCCCGGTCAAGTCGGGGCATGACCGCGGTGGATGGCAGGACAAGCTAGAACGCCGCCGCCAGCTCCCTTGCACCGGCCTTGTTGCTGTTCACGTCCATGCGCTCGTCCGTCACCCTCAGCAGCTTCGCCACCGTGTTGTGGCGGATCGCGACCGGGTTGCGCTCATAGCCGCCCCGCTGGAAGAAGTTCGAGGTCGGCACCTGCTCGCGCATCGCCTGCGGCATCGTCACCATGTCGAGCCCGGTGCCGTCGCCGGTGAGGTTCATCATCTCAAGCTCGGCTGCGGTGAGCGGACGCGTGTGGCCCTTGGCGCGCGCGAACAGCACCGAGGTCAGCAGCTTGTGGGTCTGCAGCATCGGTCCGATGTCGACGTCGAGCACCATCGCGTGCATGGCCCAGCCTTGGGGCGTGCGGCCCATCTTCTCGTGTTCCGACCATGTGTCGGGCACCGATTTCGCATGGGCCACCATCTTCCTGAGGACACCGAGCTTGTGCTCGAGCGCGTGCCGCGCCGGCCCCGACGTTCTCGCCACCTTCTCCGAAAGCGCACGGATGAGCTCATGGCCCTGCTCGGCCAGCAGCTCGACGCTGTTGGTGGTGAGCAGCTGGTTGTAGCCCATCGCGGTCGAGATCGCGCGCTTGCCGCCATGCTCGATGCCCGCCTGCACGTCGTAACTGCCGGTGCCGCCGGTCTCGAACGCATAGACCCGGACCGCCTGCTCGCGCGTCAGGCCGTGGGCCAGCGCGTAGCGCGCATAGGCCCGCTTGAACTCGAGCTCGCTGGACGGGCGCTGCGGCGTAAACCGATAGAGCTCCTGCGCCGCGCGCAGGAAATCGGCGACGACGGGAATCGGCTTGCGGGGCGGCCGGTCCGGCGTTTCCTCCGGCTCCGGATTCACCGGCCGCTTCGGCCCGTTGTAGAGCGGCGGATGCTCCAGCACGTAATCGTCCAGCGTGACCTGCTGCCCGCTGCGCCGCTTGGCATTGCGGCCGCGACGCTTCTCGGAGATCTGGCTCCAATAGGCGCCGGCCTCGGCGTCGAAGGCCGCGCGCGCCGCCTCGTACTCGGCAAGCTTGCGGCGATATTCGAGCACGGCGGGCGAGGCGCCCGCGCTTTGCGCGAAAAACTGCGACAGCAGCTGGGCCCTGGCATCGCGGACGGAAGGGGGCAGCGCGTCGGCCTCGCCGCCCTGTGCGGCCGGCGTGATCAGGACGAGCGCAAGTGGAACCAGCGCGAAGGTGTTTCGAATCGAATGATGCATGCTGCTCTCTTAGCAGGCATCCGGTAACCGTCACGTTAACGCGCCGTTTACCATGTCACTTCCAGGCGAACACCGGCTGTTCCAGATCGGTGACGCGGGTGTGCCGTCCCGCCAGCACCTCGCGGAACTGATAGATCAGCGCCGCCGTCGGGGCGTGGATCAGGCTCATCTGGTGATGGAAGCGGATGACGCGGCGGGCGCTCTCGGGGATCGCGACGAAATCGAATGCGTCCTCGCGCTCGATCGTGGCAAGCGCGATGCGATGGACGGAGGCGACTTCGTCGGGGTTCGGCCTGATCGCTGTGCTGTCGGCAGCCCAGACCACGACGGGGGTAATCAGATAGCCGGAGCGGGTCGGATAGTCGTCGAGCGTGCCGAGCACGTCCGCATTCGTCAGGCGAAGCCCCAGCTCTTCGTCGAGCTCGCGCAGCGCCGCTTCGACCGGCGTTTCGCCAAGATCGCAGCGGCCGCCCGGCAGCGCCCATTGGCCGCCATGCGCGCGCAGATGCGAGGCGCGCAGCGTAAGCAGCAGCGCGGTGTCGTCGCCCTCGCCTGCTGCGGTCAGCGCGACCGCCACCGCGGCCCGCTTCAATGCTGCCGGCGCAGCGTCCTCCGCCAAGCGCGCGAAGGCGGTGCAGGCAGCCGCGATATTCCGCCTCGTGGCATCGTCGAACGGTCTCATGATGCTTGACTACACCACGTGTCGCCTCGATGAAACGAGAACGCAAGCACAGGAATGGACGAGATGACCAACAAGACCGCGGCGAGGCTGAAATCGGAGGGCTGGAGCATCATGGACACCACGGGCTTCCTGCACCTGATCGGCCCCTTGTGGGAGCGCAAGGTCGACGGCCATTACGAGTTCGCGCTCGCGACCGAAGACAAGCACCACAACCGCCGCGGCATGGTCCAGGGCGGCGTGATGATGACCTTCGCCGACCGCACCTGCGGCATGACCGCCCGCTACGTCTCCGGCAAGGAATACATGGCGACGGTGCAGCTCGACACCCATTTCGTCGAAGCCGGCCAGATCGGCGATATCCTGATCTCCCGTCCCCGCGTGGTGCGCTCGACGCGCAGCCTGATCTTCATGAGCACCGAGGTGACGGTGGACGACCGCTGCATCGTGATGGCGAACGGCGTGTTCAAGATCTTGAAGGGGCCGGGATAGCGCCCGCACCTCTTGCGACAACGCAATCGCTGCCCTCGCAATGGCGGGCGTTGCTGGCTATGCTGCCCTTCACCGACATTAAGGACCTCCCATGCAATACCGCCAGCTCGGCCGCAGCGGCCTGAAGGTGTCGCCGATTTGTCTCGGCACCATGATGTTCGGCGGTCCAACCGATGAGGCCACCTCAAAACGGATCATCGACAAGGCACGCGGCGCCGGCATCAACTTCATCGACACCGCAGACGCCTATTCGAAAGGTCTATCCGAGGAGGTCGTCGGACGCGCGATCCGCGGCAACCGCCACGCCTGGGTGCTCGCGACCAAGCTCGCCAACCCCATGGGGGACGATCCCAACCGTGGCGGGCTGTCGCGGCGCTGGGTGTTGCAAGCGGCGGACGAAAGCCTGAGGCGCCTCGGCACCGACCACATCGACATCTACTATCTGCACAAGGAGGACCACGCCACGCCGCTGGACGAGACGGTGCGCGCGATGGCCGACCTGATCCGATCGGGCAAGGTGCGCTATTTCGGCGTCTCCAACTACCGGGCCTGGCGCGTCGCCGAGATATGCAACATCTGCGACCGGCTCGGCATCGACCGGCCCGCAGTGAGCCAGCCTTACTACAACGCCATGAACCGCATGCCGGAGGTCGAGCACTTCCCGGCCTGCACCTATTACGGCCTCGGCATCGTGCCCTATAGCCCCCTGGCGCGCGGCGTCCTCACCGGCAAGTACAAGCCGGATGCAGCCCCGGACAAGGAGACACGTGCGGGCCGCAACGACACCCGCATGATGCAGACCGAATGGCGGCCGGAATCGCTCCAGCTCGCGCAAGCGATCAAGTCCCACGCCGAGAAGAAAGGCATCACCGCCGGCCAGTTCGCGGTGGCCTGGGTGCTGAACTCCGCCTTCGTCTCGTCGGTGATCGCAGGTCCCCGCACCGAGGAGCAATGGGACGGCTACATCGGCGCGCTCGACCATCGCTTCACCGCCGAGGACGAGGCGCTGGTCGACCACCTGGTCGTGCCGGGACATCCCTCGACGCCGGGCTACAACGACCCGGCCTATCCGATCGAGGGCCGCCGCGCGCGGACGGTGTGAGGCCCGGGAGACGACCATGGCACATGACGACCGCTACGGCCTGCCGCTCTCCACCTCCTCGCACGAGGCCGCATCTGCCTATCGCGAAGGCATCGACCTCATGCTGGCGGGCTGGACCGGCACGGCGGAGACGCTGGAACGCGCGATCACGGCTGATCCGGATTTCGCGCTTCCCCATATCGCCCGCGCCCGCGTGCATGCCTTCTATCAACAGGGCGATCTGGCGCGCCAGAAGGCGGCGCAGGCGCGCGAGCTGGTGGCCAGGCGGGGCACCGAGCGCGAACGCTCGCATGTCAAGACACTCGCCCTCGCGATCGAGGGGCGGCTGCTGGAAGCGATCGCATCGACGCTGAAGCACATCGACACATGGCCGCGCGATGCCGTGGTGCTGTCGCTGCCGCTCGGCGCGTTCGGCCTGTTCGCCTTCTCCGGCATGGCCGACCACGATCGCGCCCGTCACGAGCTGTGCGAGCGCGTCGCGCGGCATTACGG
>JAEYTQ010000699.1 GCA_023433965.1 Pseudomonadota bacterium
GCCTCTTGCCAGGTGCGATGCCAGAGATTGATCGCAGCGGGTTCGTCTTCGGCGCGGTAGGGGCGGAGGTGAAGCGCGCTCACTACCGCTCCGTGAGCTTCAGCTCGATGCGGCGGTTGCGCTTGTAGGCCTCTTCCGTGTTGCCGGTGTCGAGCGGCTGGAATTCGCCGAAACCGGCGGCGACGAGGCGCTGGGCGGGCACGCCGAGCGAGACCAGGTATTGCACCACCGAGATCGAGCGGGCCGCCGACAGGTCCCAATTCGACCTGAAGTTCGCGCCGCTCACCGGTCGCACGTCGGTATGGCCGTCCACGCGCAGCACCCAGGGAATCTCGTTCGGGATCTTCTTGTCGAGCTCGATCAGCGCGTTCGCCAACGTGTCGAGCTCGGCGCGGCCTTCGGGCAGCAGCATCGCCTGGCCGGTGTCGAAGAACACTTCGGACTGGAACACGAAGCGGTCGCCGACGATGCGGATGTCGGGGCGATTGCCGAGGATGGCGCGCAGCCGGCCGAAGAATTCCGAGCGATAGCGTGACAATTCCTGCACGCGCTGCGCCAGTGCGACGTTGAGGCGGGAGCCCAGGTCGGCAATGCGGTTCTGCGATTCCTTGTCGCGTTTCTCGGAGGCATCCAGCGCCTCCTCCAGTGCCGCCAGCTGCCGCCTGAGCGCACTGATCTGCTGGTTCAGCACCTCGATCTGCGCCAGCGCCCGCGCCGAGACCGCCTTCTCGGAGTCCAGCGCCTTGCCGAGCTCGGCGGTCTTGCCTTGCGCGTCGTTACCCGCGGCAGCCAGGCCGTCATAGAGGCCCTTGATGCGGTCGCGCTCGCTCTCGGCCGAGGCGAGGCCGGCTTTCAGCGACGAGACCTGGTCGTCGAGCGTGAGCTTGCCGAGCTTCTCCAGCGACAACAGCTCGTTGAGCTGGGCGATCTTGGCGTTGAGCTGCTCCAGCGCCTTGTCCTTGCCGGTGACCTCCTGCGACAGGAAGAACTGCACCACCAGGAATACCGACAGCAGGAACTCGATCGACAGCACCAGCGTCGACAGCGCATCCACGAAGCCGGGCCAGTAATTGAGGCCGCCTTCGCTGCGGCGGGCGCGGGCAAGAGCCATGTACGTCTCCGTTCTTTCGTGTCCCGGACGCGGCTAGCAGCGTGCAACGCTGCTGCGCAGAGCCGGGGCTCATTATCTCTCGGAAGATTCTGGGCCCCGGCTCAGCGATGCATCACTTCGTGCTGCATCGCGTCCAGGGCACGAACCTCCGTGCCGTCCTCAGCTCTTCTCCGGCTGGCGCGCGAGTCGCTCCAGGAGGCGCCGGATTTCGCGGTTCTGCTCGCCCTGGCCGTCGGCCCATTCGCGGATCATCTGCTGCTCGGTGCGCATATGCGAGACCAGCGCCTGGATGGCCTCGGCAAGGCTCGCCATCGCCGCGGTGGTGCTGCGGCCGGCGCTGCCTTCCTCGAGCACGGACCGCAGCCGCTCGACCGCGGCCTGAAGCTCGCCGCTGGCGACGCCGCCGCCGGTCGCAGCAGGCACCTCGCCGCTGCCATATTCGCGCACGGTGGTCGCCAGCCAGTCTTCCAGGTCGGTGTAGAAGCGGTTCTGCGCCTGGCTCGATTGCAGGTCGAGGAAGCCGAGGATCAGCGAGCCGGCGAGGCCGAACAGCGAGCTCGAGAACGAGATGCCCATGCCGCCGAGCGGGGCGGCGAGGCCCTCCTTCAGCGTGTCGAACAGCGCCCCCGAATCGCTCCCGACCTTGAGCCCGTCGATCACCTTGCCGACCGAGCCCACCGTCTCGATCAGGCCCCAGAAGGTGCCGAGCAGGCCCAGGAAGACCAGGAGGCCGGTCATGTAGCGCGAGATGTCGCGGGCCTCGTCCAGACGGGTCGCGATCGAATCGAGCAGGTGCCGCATCGTGGTCTGGGTGATGCTCATCCGCCCCGAGCCCTCGCCGCCGAGGATCGCCGCCATCGGCGCCAGCAGCTTGGGGTGGCGGGCCGGCGCCAGGCCGGGATCGGCAATGCGGAAATTGTTGACCCAGGAGACTTCGGGATAGAGCCGGATCACCTGGCGGAAGGCCAGCACGATGCCGATGAACAGCACGGCGCCGATCAGGGCGTTGAGCCCGGGATTGGCGAAGAAGGCCTGGATGATCTGCTTGTAGAGCACCACGCCCAACAGCGTGCACAGCACCAGAAAGACCAGCATCCGCACCAGAAAGACGCTGGGCGAGGACAGTTTGGTGTACTCGATATCCATGGTGGAGCGGGAAGTGCCAGACCGCATGCCGGTATCATCCGTGACGTAGCTTGGTTTGCGGGCGCACTATGGCACAGCGCCGGCCCAAAAAAAGCGCCGGATGTGTCGATTTCGGGGACAGCCCCGGGGAACCCGGGCCGGAAGCGGCGCTTTGATAAGCAGGTGACTGCAAGCTCGATATTCTGGGGCCGCATGAGCGTCGTTTCCGCGATCATCGGGACTGCTGAACGCGTGCCGCTGCCGGATGTGGTGATGCGTGCCGCGATCCAGCGGCTGTGCTCCCGCACCGCCATGCGCCTTGCCGGCCATGACGCCGCCGCCGATGCGGCCCTTACCGGCCGGATGATGCTGCGGCCGATCGCCGAGCACCCGGAGGCCGGGCGTAACGATGTGCCCGCAGCCTTCTTCGCGAACGTGCTCGGCCCGAATCGGAAATGTTCCTGCGGCTTCTACAAGACCGCTGCGACGACCTTGCAGGAAGCCGAGGAGGAGGCGCTGCGCCAAACCGTCGAGCATGCCGGTCTTGCCGACGGGCAGACCATCCTGGAGCTCGGCTGCGGCTGGGGCTCCCTGTCGCTCTGGATGGCCCGGCAGTTTCCGCACGCCAAGGTGACGGCAGTCGCGAACTCGCGTGTGCAGCGCGCGTATGTCGAGGAGCAGGCGGAGCAGCGCGGTTTGCTGAACCTTCGCGTGGTCGCGGCAGACATGAACGTGTTCGCGCCCAACGGCCAATTCGACCGCATCGTCTCGGTCGAGACGTTCGAGCGGGTGATGAACTGGCGCAAGCTGTTGACGCGCTTGCGCTCATGGCTCGCGGCCGACGGCCGCTTCTTCATGCACATCGCAACCCATCGCGCCGGGTCCGATCTGTTCGACCGGGCCGATCGCGACGACGGGATCGCGCAGCATGTCTTCACGGGCGGGCTGATGCCGAGCCATCACCTCGTCAGGCAATTCGACGACATTCTTACGGTCGAAAAGGAATGGTGCTGGAGCGGCACGCATTATCAGCGAACCGCCAATGACTGGCTCGCCAATTTCGACGCGCGTCGGGATGCGATCGAGGCCTCCTTGCGCAAGGTCTATGGCGAGGAGAGTGCACCTTGGCGGCGTCGCCGGCGATGGTTCCTGCTCGCGGCCTCCGGCCTGTTCGGTTACGGCGATGGAACCGAATGGGGCGTCAGCCACTATCGCATGAAGGCTACCGACGAGTTGCGAGCTTCTGTCGCAGATCGTCATGGTGGAACCGGATTCACGATCCGGTGAGCTGGAAATTTCTCGTTTTTTCAGATAGATAGCTCGTGTGACAATGAGCCGCCGACCTCCTCATTGCGTCGCAGCAAACACTGTTTATTTTCCTTTGCAAATCAGACTGTCCAGATCTTCTGGAAGGCTGAGATGTGATGAACGGGGCGACTACCCTCATGCCAGCAATACATGTGCGATCGGCCTGCATGGTTTTGATGCTCGCGATCGCAGCGCCGCTGCTTGCCGGCTGTGATGAATCGAATTCTGCGATAGTCCAGGCGCAGCCCACCGAACCGGACGTCAGCGTCGTGACCGTCAAGCCGCAGGCCCGTTCCATCGTGCGGGAATTGCCCGGCCGTATCGCGCCGACGCGCGTCTCCGACGTTCGCCCGCGCATCTCCGGCATCGTGGTCGAGCGCCTGTTCCACCAGGGTAGCGAAGTGAAGGCAGGCGATGCGCTCTACCGCATCGATCCCCGCCCGTTCGAGGTCGAAGTGGCGGCCAACGAGGCTGCGCTCGCCAAGGCCGAGGCCGCGGCGATGCAGGCGCAGCAGCAGGCTCGCCGCGTCGCTGCGCTCACCAAGGATCGTGCCGCGCCGGAGGCCGAGAACGAGAAGGCGATCGCGGCCGAGCGACAGGCCTATGCCGAGGTCGAGGGACGCAAGGCCGATCTCGCGCGGGCGAAGCTCCAGCTCGACTACGCCACCGTGCGCGCGCCGATCGACGGCGTGGTCGGTGCGGCCCTCGTCAGCGAGGGCGCGCTCGTGGTGCAGAACGAAACCAAGCTCGCCACGATCCAGCAGCTCGATCCGATTTATGCCGACTTCACCCAGTCGGTGAACGAGCTCAACCAGCTCCGCCGCGCCTTCGAAACCGGCGATCTCGAGCGTATCGCGTCCGACACGGCCAAGGTCCGCCTCGTGCTCGACGACAACACCATCTATTCGCTCGACGGCAAGCTGCTGTTCTCCGACGCCAAGGTCGACGCCCACACCGGGCAGGTGACGTTGCGGGGCGAGTTCCGCAATCCCAAGCGCGAATTGCTGCCGGGCATGTATGTCCGGGTCCGCATCGAACAGGGGCTCGATTCCGACGCGATCGCGGTGCCGCAGCAGGCGATCCAGCGCAATGGCGGCGGCGGGAGCGAAGTGTTCGTCGTCAAGGATGATAACCTCATCGCGGTGCAGCCGGTGCGCACCGGCTCCGTGCAGGACGGGATGTGGTTCGTCACGGAAGGCCTGAAGGCCGGTGACAAGGTCGTGGTCGAAGGCTTCCAGAGGTTCGCGGCGGGCGATAAGGTCAAACCGCAATCCTGGTCGGAGGCCGATGCGACCGCGGACAACCGGCACGCCCAGCAGCTCACACGGTAGTGGGACCGCACCGCGCGTGACGTTCTCGTCCTGAGCAGAGCCCGCCAAGGGCCAAGCTGGCGTCAAGGCGGCGTCGCGAAGGATGTCCGCAGGCGAGAGCCGCGCCCTCATGGTTCGCGTTGCGCATGCCGCGCTCCTCACCATGAGCAACCAGTGGAACAACGAGGGTAGAGCGGCACATGCCGAGTTTCTTCATCGACAGGCCGAT
>JAEYTQ010000702.1 GCA_023433965.1 Pseudomonadota bacterium
TTGATGTTTCTGGAAGGGCGCGCCATCCACGAGTTCGGCGCGTTCCTCGGCGCGCTGCCGCTGCTGAGCCTTGCGCCCCGCGGCGACGGGCATCCGGTGCTGGTGCTGCCGGGCCTCGTGGCTTCCGATGCGTCCACGCGCGCACTGCGCGCGTTTCTTACCAGCAAGGGCTACGCGGTGAGCGGATGGCGTCAAGGCCGCAACTATGGCCTGCGCGAGGGCGTTCAGGATGCCATGGTCGACCTGGTCGAGGAGCTCAGCGACAGACATGGCCGCAAGATCAGCCTGGTCGGCTGGAGCCTCGGCGGCCTCTATGCGCGCCAGCTCGCCAAGATGAGGCCGGAGCGTGTGCGTCAGGTTATCACGCTCGGAAGCCCCTTCGCCGGCAATCCCCGTTCAACCAACGCTTGGCGCGTCTATGAATGGGCGAGCGGGCGGAAGGCCGACGAGGTCGATCCGCAGTTCGGCGGCGATCTCGCCATGCCGCCGCCGGTGCCGACCACCGCCATCTTCAGCCGCACCGACGGCGTCTGCGCCTGGCAGGGCTGCATGGAGAAGGCGGGCGCGGAGACCGAGAGCATCGAGGTCGAGAGCAGCCATTGCGGCATGGGCCATCATCCCGCGGTCGTCTACGCGGTCGCCGACCGCCTCGGGCAGAAGGAAGGCCAGTGGCGCCCCTTCGATCGCAGCGGCTGGCGCAGCGTGGTGTATCCCGATCCGCATCGGTGAATCTTCGCTTTTGCCCCTCCATTGTCGCGCCTGCACCAAACGCGCTATGCCTCGGGCATGGCGCATCCGCTCTCCCGCATCATCGACCAGCTCAAGCGCGAGCCGTCGCGCACCGGCTCCATCGTCATCACCGTGTTCGGCGACGCCATCGTGCCGCGCGGCGGTTCCGTGTGGCTCGGCACGTTGCTGGAGTTCTTCGAGAGTCTCGACATCGACAGCGGCGTTGTCCGCACCGCGATGTCGCGCCTTGCCGCTGATGGCTGGCTGACGCGCGAGAAGGTCGGCCGCAACAGTTTCTATCGTTTGGCCGACAAGGGCCGGCAGACGTTCGAGGCCGCCACGCGGCACATCTATGATCCGCCGCCGTCAGACTGGACCGGACGCTTCGAGCTGCTGCTGATCGGCAATGGCGAGGACCGCGACGCATCCCGCGAGGCGCTGCGGAATGCCGGCTTCGGCAGTCCGCTGCCGGGGGTCTGGGTCGCGCCATCAGGCGTGCCGGTGCCGGATGAAGCCGCGGGCGCGATCCGTCTCGAAGTTTCTGCCGAAGATGACAGCGGCCGCCGACTGCTCAGTGCGAGCTGGCCGCTGCAGCGCACCGCGGATGCTTATCTGAAATTCATGAAGACGTTCGAGCCGCTGCGCGCGGCCATTGTGCGCGGCGCGGATCTGTCCGAAGCCGACGCCTTCACCGCGCGCGTTCTCTTGATCCACCATTACCGCCGCGTCGTGCTGCGCGATCCGCTGCTTCCCGAAAGCCTGTTGCCGGCGGACTGGCCGGGCAGGAAGGCCCGGGAACTCTGCGGCGAGATCTATCGCGCTCTGCTCGCCCCGTCCGAGCAATGGCTCGACGGCCATGGAATCAATGAAAAGGGACGGTTGCCGCCAGCGCGAAAGCTGCTGGAACGGAGGTTCGGCGCCTGATCTTTATGTTACAGAAGTATCTTGCATAAGGATATTTTTGTTATACATTGCCTCCAATAAATCGGGAGGATGCGCATGTATACCCAGGCGCTGAACACGGCCGAGGCCGACGACCGCGGTGTCGAGGATGCAGGCAAGGCTGCCCAGTTCCAGGCCCGCATCGATGGCGAGGAGCGCATCGAGCCGAACGACTGGATGCCTGCGGCCTATCGCAAGACGCTCACCCGCCAGATTTCCCAGCACGCCCATTCCGAAATCGTCGGCATGCTGCCCGAGGGCAACTGGATCACGCGCGCACCGACCTTGCGCCGCAAGGCCGCGCTGCTCGCTAAGGTGCAGGACGAGTGCGGCCACGGCCTCTATCTCTATGCTGCGGCCGAGACGCTCGGCTCCTCGCGCGAGGAGCTTGTCGATGCCATGCTCGCAGGCAAGGCCAAATATTCCTCGATCTTCAACTATCCGACGCTCACGTGGGCCGACATCGGCACCATCGGCTGGCTGGTCGACGGCGCCGCGATCATGAACCAGATCCCGCTGTGCCGCTGCTCCTATGGCCCCTATGCGCGCGCGATGATCCGGGTCTGCAAGGAGGAGTCCTTCCACCAGCGCCAGGGTTACGAGATCATGCTGACGCTGTGCCGCGGCTCCGAGGAGCAGAAGGCGATGGCGCAGGATGCGCTGAACCGGTGGTGGTGGCCGGTGCTGATGATGTTCGGCCCGCCCGATGCCGCGAGCCAGCACAGCGACACCTCGACGAGATGGAAGATCAAGCGCTTCTCCAATGACGAGCTGCGGCAGAAGTTCGTCGATGCCACCGTGCCGCAGGCGCAATATCTCGGTCTCACCATTCCCGACCCCGGCATGACACAGGATGCCGAGGGGCACTGGCGCTACAGCGAGATCGACTGGACCGAGTTCAAGCAGGTGCTCGCCGGCAACGGCCCCTGCAACCGCGACCGCATGGCCGCGCGCCGCAAGGCGCACGAGGACGGCGCCTGGGTGCGCGAGGCGGCGGCTGCCTATGCCGCCAAACGCGCGCAGCGTCAGACCGCGCAAGCTGCCGAATAGGGAGATCAGCATGGCCACGCCGAATACGCCGCTGTGGGAAGTCTTCATTCGCAGCCGCAACGGGCTCGCGCACAAGCATGTAGGATCGCTGCATGCCAGCGACGCGACGATGGCGCTGCAAGCGGCCCGGGACATCTACACCCGCCGCGGAGAGGGTCTGTCGATCTGGGTCGTACCGTCGAGCGCGATCACCGCCAGCGATCCCGCAGAGAAGGGCATGATGTTCGAGCCCGCGGAATCGAAGATCTACCGCCATCCGACGTTCTACGAGGTCCCCGAGGAAGTGGGGCACATGTAATGGCGACCGCCAACATCGAGGTCTCCGAGACGCCACTGGTGCTCTACGTGCTGCGCCGCGCCGACGACGCGCTGATCCTCGGCCACCGGCTGTCGGAGTGGTGCGGACATGCGCCGATGCTGGAAGAGGACATGGCGCTCTCCAACATCGCGCTCGACCTGATCGGCCAGGCCCGCGAGCTCTACAGCTACGCGGCCAGGGTCGAAGGCAAGGATAACGACGAAGACAAGCTCGCTTATCTGCGAGACGTCCGGCAGTACCGGAATCTGCTGTTGGTCGAGCAGCCCAACGGCGATTTCGCCCAGACGCTGGTGCGGCAGTTCTTCTATTCCGCTTTCGCCGACCTCTACTGGCGCGCGATGATGAGCTCGCGCGACGCGACGCTGGCAGCGATTGCGGCCAAGTCGGAGAAGGAGAGCGCCTATCATCTGCGCCACGCCTCGGAATGGCTCATCCGGCTCGGCGACGGCACGGAGGAGAGCCATCGACGCGCGCAGGCTGCGATCGATCACCTCTGGGCGTTCACAGGAGAGATGTTTGCCGCGGATGACGGCGAGCGCGCGCTGATCAATGCCGACATCGCCATTGATCCCGGGCCACTGCGTGGCCGCTGGTTACAGACGCTTGCCAATGTCGTCGGTGAAGCTACGTTGGTGCTGCCGCAGAACGACTGGATGCAGCAGGGTGGCCGCACCGGCCGGCACAGCGAGCATCTCGGCCATCTCCTCTCCGAGCTGCAATCGATGCAGCGCACCTTTCCGGGGCTGACATGGTGAGCGTTCTGGAGCGTGACAGCGAGCAGCGCCAGCGCGCCTGGGACGCCGCAGCGAGCGTGGTCGACCCGGAAATCCCGATCTTGACCATCGCCGATCTCGGTGTGCTCCGTGACGTCGCGCTTGCCGGCGACCACGTCGAGGTGGCGATCACGCCGACCTATTCCGGCTGCCCAGCCATGAACATGATCGCGCTCGAGATCGAGCTGGCGCTGGAGCGCGCCGGCTTTCGCCGTCCCAAAGTCCGTACCGTGCTGTCGCCGGCCTGGACGACGGACTGGATGAGCGAGGAGGGCCGCCGGAAGCTGCGTGCCTACGGCATTGCCCCGCCGCAGGCCTCGAGCTCGCGTCGCGCGCTGTTCGGCGCACAGGCCGTGCCCTGCCCGCAATGCGGCTCCGAGGACACCGAACTGCTCTCCGAATTCGGCTCGACCTCCTGCAAGGCGTTGTGGCGCTGCAAGGCCTGCCGCGAGCCCTTCGATTACTTCAAGTGTCATTGACCATGTCCGCCGCCGCACCGCGCTTCCACCGCCTGGCCGTCGCCGACCTCCGCCGCGAGGCGGCGGATGCTGTTTCGCTGACCTTCGCCATTCCCGGTGAACTCGCGCGCGACTATGCCTTCACACCCGGCCAGTACCTGACGCTCCGCACGACGCTGGACGGAGAGGAAGTGCGCCGCTCCTATTCGATCTGCTCCGGCCCCGACGACGGCGAGATCCGCATCGCCGTCAAGAAAGTGGACGGCGGCGCGTTTTCGAGCTGGGCGGCCGAAGACCTCAAATGCGGCGACGAGCTCGACGTGATGACACCAACCGGCCGCTTCGGCCTGGTCCCGCCGGCAGATCGCGCACTTATCCACGTCGGCTTCGCAGCGGGCTCCGGCATCACGCCGATCCTGTCGATCGTCAAGGGCGTGCTCGCACGCGAACCGGACAGCCGCTTCTTCCTGTTCTACGGCAACCGCAGCACCCACAACATCATGTTCCTCGAAGCGCTCGAAGAGCTCAAGGACCGCTTCATCGATCGCCTCTCGATCTTCCACGTCATTTCCGGCGAGGAGCAGGACATCCCGATCCTGTACGGCCGGCTCGACGGGAACAAGGTGCAGGTGTTGCTGCGCTCGCTGGTGCCGGCGCGAAGTGTCGATCATGTCTATGTCTGCGGTCCGTCAGGCATGAGCGAGGACATCGAGGCCACCTGCCGCGAGCTCGGCATCGCGCAAGACCGGATCCATGTCGAACGCTTCGTCTCCGAATTCGGCGGCAAGCCGCGGCCAAAGAAGACGGTCAAAGCCGATGCGCCGCCGAAGGCGATCGCCTCGTTGATCATCGACGGCAAGCGCCGGGACGTGCCGGTGGCCGAGGACGAGGCCATCCTCGATGCCGCGCTGCGCGCCGGCGTCGATCTGCCCTTCGCCTGCAAGGGCGGCATGTGCTCGACCTGCCGCGCCAAGCTGGTCGAGGGCGAAGCGCCGATGGACATCAACTATTCGCTGGAGCCGTGGGAACTGAAGGCGGGCTTCATCCTGACCTGCCAGGCCAAGCCGTCGTCGGAGCGCGTCGTGGTCGATTATGACCATGTCTGATCAGGCGTATCAGAGCCCGACGATGCAAATGCGTCGCATTATTTGACAGTTTTGGCCAACCAGCAGAACATCATGTGCAAGCAGTTGACCGGGAGAGGCGCGTGAACCTTAAAATCGCTTTGTCGCCTGAGCATGTTGCCCGCGCCTGCGCCGACGCGATGTGGGCGGAGGACGATGCCTCCAAGGGACTCGGCATGGAGATCGTCGAGATCGGCCCCGGCTTCGCGACGCTTGCGATGACGGTGCGGCCGGACATGGTCAACGGCCAGCGCATTGCCCATGGCGGCTTCATCTTCACGCTTGCCGATTCCGCCTTTGCGTTCGCCTGCAACTCGCAGAATGAGCGCGTCGTGGCGGCGCAGGGGCAGATCACCTTCATCAAGCCGGGCAAGCTCGGCGACCGGCTCATCGCAAGAGCGCGGGAGATCACCCGCGGCGGGCGTTCCGGCATTTACGACGTGCGCGTCACCGCGGGCGAGACCGTGATCGCGGAATTCCG
>JAEYTQ010000742.1 GCA_023433965.1 Pseudomonadota bacterium
CGCTCCGACAGACCTATCATAGATCGACCGGGCGGCCAGTGGCTTGACGTCGGTCAACGCTGTTCCGTGGCCGCCACCCGGAGTTTTCCCTGATTTGACGCCGATCAAGGGGCTCGACGATGGCCGGCCTACTGTGGCGATCAAGGAGGATTGAGGGAACACAGCGTTCATGCCTCGTTTGAAACGGCGAAGGGGGACGGCAATTCGATCGGCAAGGTCTTGGCAAGCTGGGCGAATTCCCGTGGCATCGACGCGATCGTGATGGGCGCCTATCATCATTCACGGCTGAACGAGATCGTCTGGGGCGGTGTGACAAAGACCGTCATTGGCCAGCCACCCTGCTGGGCTATGATCTCGCACTAGGCTTCTTCTTCCAACCTGATCGCCAACCATCGGAACCGCGGCCGCCACGGCGCATTTTCTCTCATGTCAACTTATCGCTTGAACAACCTGCTGTCGCCCCGCTCAGTCGCGCTCGTCGGCGCGAGCGCGCGTCCGGCGTCCGTGGGACGCGCGGTCCTAGAGAATATCCGCAAGGCCGAATTCAAGGGGCGGTTCGGCCTCGTCAATCCCCGCCATGCTGAGATCAGCGGCGTCCCGGCGGCGACGAGCCTGGACCGGCTGGACTTCGTGCCCGAGCTCGTGGTCATCACCGCCCCCGCCGGCGAGATTCCGGGGATTGTCGAACAGGCCGGGCGTCGCGGGTCTGCGGGTGCGCTGATCGTCTCCGCCGGGCTCGGCCAGGGACCGGGTTCATTGCACGAAGCTACGAGCGTTGCTGCCCGAAGACACGGCATGCGGCTGATCGGGCCGAACTGCCTCGGCATCATGATGCCGGGCGTCAGCCTGAATGCCAGTTTTGCCGCGCACATGCCCGGGGCAGGCAATCTCGCGCTGATCTCGCAATCGGGCGCAATTGCCGCCGGCATGGTGGATTGGGCCGCGCAACGCGGCGTCGGCTTCTCCGGTATCGTCTCGATTGGCGACCAGATCGACGTGGACATTGCCGATCTGCTCGACCATTTCGCGATGGATCACAAGACGCGCGCGATCCTGCTCTACATCGAGGCCATCAAGGACGCGCGGAAGTTCATGTCCGCGGCGCGCGCCGCTGCGCGCGTGAAGCCTGTCGTGGTGGTGAAGTCCGGCCGCATGGCCCAGGGCGCGAAGGCTGCGGCCACGCATACCGGCGCGCTCGCCGGCGCCGACGCCGTCTACGACGCGGCATTCCGCCGGGCGGGTGTGCTGCGGGTGTCCGATCTGCGCGAGCTGTTCGATTGTGCCGAGACGCTCGGCCGCGTCGAATCGCCGACCGGAAAGCGTCTTGCCATCCTGACCAATGGTGGCGGCATCGGCGTCCTCGCCGTCGATCGTTTGGTCGAGCTCGGTGGAATTCCGGCAACCATCTCGGCCGAGGCGCGCAAGAAGCTCGATGCGGCGCTGCCGCCGACCTGGTCCGGTGCAAATCCCGTCGACATCGTCGGCGATGCTGACGCTGCGCGCTATGCGGCGGCGCTGGAGGAGCTGCTGGCCGATAAGGACAACGATGCGGTGCTGGTTCTCAACGTCCAAACGGCGATCGCGTCCGCGTCGGAGATCGCGACGACCGTGACGGAGCTCGTCGGCAAGTACAGAAAACAGCACCAAAGGTGGGCCAAGCCGGTACTGGCCGCCTGGGTTGGCGCGGATCAGCACATCGTTCAGGCACTCTCCAGTGCCGGCGTGCCAAACTACCCGACCGAGGACGATGCCGTGCGCGGCTTCATGCATCTGGTCCGGCACCGCGAAGTGGTGGAGGAGCTGAGCCAGGTGCCTCCCGCGATGCCCGACAGCTTCGTTCCGGACGCCCGCGCGGCGAGAGAGATCGTCACCAACGCGATCGCAGACGGCCGCAAGTGGCTCGAGCCCGTCGAGATCAAACACCTGCTGGAAGCCTACGACATCGCGATGGTGCCGACCTATGCAGCAACCGACGTCGAGCAGGCGGTGACCTTTGCCGAGGAAATTTTTGCGCAGGGCGATACTGTCGTGCTGAAAATCCTGTCGCGGGACATCATCCACAAATCCGACGTCGGCGGGGTCGTTCTCAACCTGACCACGCCCGAAGCCGTCCGAGGCGCGGCCACGGGCATCATGGCGCGAGCGAAGAAGCTGCGGCCCGAGGCCCGCATCGGTGGCGTCATCGTGCAGGCGATGGTCGTCAAGGCAAAGGCGCGCGAGCTGATCCTGGGTCTGGCCGACGATCCGACCTTCGGCACGGTCGTGGTGTTCGGCCGTGGCGGCATTGCGGTGGAGATCATCAACGACAAGGCGCTTGCTCTGCCGCCGCTCGATCTGCAGCTTGCGCGCGACCTCATCGACCGCACGCGCGTCTCGCGACTGCTAAAGGCCTATCGTGACGTGCCGGCGGTCAAGCACGATGCCGTCGCCATGGTGCTGGTCAAGCTGGCGCAGATGGCGGCCGACATTCCCGAGATCCGGGAATTCGACATCAATCCGCTGCTGGCGGACGAAACCGGCGTGACCGCGGTCGACGCCCGCGTGGCGGTCGGGCGTCCGCAGCGGAAGTTCGCCGGCTCCGGCCCGGCCAATTTCGCCGTGCGCGCCTATCCGTCGCAATGGGAGCGTCGCCTCAAGCTCAAGGACGATTGGCGCATTTTCGTGCGGCCCATGCGCCCGGAGGACGAGCCGACCATCCACGAATTCCTGCGCCACGTCACGCCCCACGACCTTCGCCTGCGCTTCTTCGCACCGATGAAGGAATTCACCCACGAGTTCATCGCACGCCTGACCCAGCTCGACTATGCGCGCGCGATGGCCTTCATCGCATTCGACGAGGGCACCGGCGAAATGGTCGGCGTCGTCCGGCTCCATTCCGACTCGATCTATGAGAGCGGCGAATACGCGATCCTGCTGCGGTCCGATCTCAAGGGCAGGGGGCTCGGCTGGGCCCTCATGCAGCTGATCATCGACTATGCGAAGTCGGAAGGGCTGAAGACGATCTCGGGTGACGTGCTCCAGGAGAACATCGTGATGCTCGAGATGTGCCGGAATCTCGGCTTCGAGGTCAAGCCGGATCCGGCCGAGCCCGACATCTGCGATGTCAGGCTGAAGCTTTGACGTCAGGACCTGCGCCCTGGCCCCTGATGAGATCGGGTTTGCGTCACGATGGAGGCGCAATCCCTCTGCCGCAAGCGGGCAGGGCCATCGCATATGGGAGTGATTTCGCTCGTTCCTTCAGGAGCGCGCCTCTGCCGAATTTGCATTGGCGGCCGTCTTGGTCGTAGCGCGCAGGTTTTTGATGACGATTGCGATCAGCGGCACCAGCATCGGTGCGATCGTGCTGAGCGGATGGTGCACCGCGCCCGACACCTGGGCCTGGAGCGCACGTGCCTCGAGCTGGAGGGCTTCGACGGACGTATCATGAATTTCGTTGGCAAGCTCGATGTCGCGCCCCGACAGCGCGCGGCCGGCGATCAGGAAGAGAGCGGCCGCGATGACGAAGTTGACGGCGCCGAGGATGGCTGCCGCGGCAATCGCGCTCCAGATCTGCACCAGCGCGAAATAGGCCGATAGCTCCAACATCAGGAGCCCGAAGGCGGCGATCAGCGCCGCGAAGGCTCGCAGGCCGAGGCTGACCAGCAGATGGCGCAACCTGATGTCCGCAATGATCCTGTCGGTGCGCCACAGCACGCGCAGATGTTTGACGACATTCTCGGTATTCACCTAGTGTCTCCTCAACATGAAGCCGACGACGACGCCCAGCGCGAAGGCGGAGGCGAGCGAGGTGATCGGGCGTTCCGCAACCAGACCCTGGAGCTGCTCCTGCTCCTGTTCGACGGTCTCGCCGAGCTCGGCGAGCGCGGCTCGGATTTGATCGGCGAGCGCCTCGGCTCGATCTTTCGAGCTCTGGAACATGTCCTCGCCGGCGGTGCTCAACAAGCGTGTGACGTCGACCTTCAGCGTCCGCAGCTCTTCGCTCATCCTGTCGGTGTCGAACATGGATCAGTGCCCTCATTGAATTGAACGGAGCCTAAGGCCCGACTGCGCGATCGCGCTTGATTTGCGTCAAGAGGCGGAGCGTGTTCAGGTCTTGAGACAGGTCAAGCCGGCCGCCACATGCTGGCCTAGAAATGCCGGCTGAATGAGGACCGATTGTCCCGATGAGGTGGAAAACGTGAACCACGAACCGCTGCTGCGCGCGACGCCGTCCGGCGACGTGCTGAAGTTGCGCCCCGAAGGGCGCTGGACCGCCGCGAACGTGGTCGCTCTTGAGACTTTGTCTCGGTCGGTCGGGGCTGACGTCGATCGCTCGCGCGCCGTGACGTTGGACATGTCGGGCGTCAGTGCGCTGGACACGCTCGGCGCCTGGGTCCTGGAGAAGTTGTCGCGCAGAGCCGCGTCGTCGGGCAGGTCGGCCGAATTCGTCGGCGTCGCCGATCATTTCAGCGGGCTGATGGACGAGGTGCGCCAGGTCAACCGCCGCACACCGCCTCCAGCGGCCCCGCCCAATCCGGTTCTGGCGAGGCTGGGCGATCTCGGCAAGTCCGCGGTCGGGGCACGGGAGGACATCACGATCTTCCTCCGGATGCTCGGCGCCTTGTTCATGGCCGTCGTCGGCGTGCTGCGCCGGCCGCGTTCACTGCGGCTGACCTCGCTGGTGTATCAGCTCTACCGCATCGGCTGGCAGGCGATTCCCATCGTCACGCTGATCACTTTCCTGATCGGGGCCATCATCGCGCAGCAGGGCTTCTTTCACTTCCGCAGGTTCGGCGCGGAGTCCTACACCGTCGACATGGTCGGCATCCTGATCTTGCGTGAGCTCGGCGTGCTGATCGTCGCCATCATGGTCGCGGGACGGTCGGGAAGCGCCTATACCGCCGAGCTCGGTTCGATGAAGATGCGCGAGGAGATCGACGCGCTCTCGACCATGGGGCTCGATCCGGTCGACGTCCTGATCCTGCCGCGCGTTGCCGCTCTGGTCATCGCGCTTCCGATCCTCACCTTCATCGGGTCGATTGCCGCGCTTTATGGCGGTGGTCTCGTCGCGCAGTTCTACGGCGACATGGGCCCGGCGATCTACATCGCGCGGCTGCACGAGGCCATTTCCGTCACCCATTTCGAGGTCGGCATCCTGAAGGCCCCATTCATGGCGCTGGTGATCGGGATCGTGGCCTGCAGCGAGGGACTGCGGGTCAAGGGCAGCGCGGAGTCGCTGGGGCGGCAGACCACGACGTCGGTCGTGAAGTCGATCTTCCTGGTGATCGTGCTCGACGGCCTGTTTGCCGTCTTCTTTGCCTCGATCGGAATGTGACGATGGACGGACCGCAAGACGAGTTCGCGATCCGCGTCCGTGACCTCGTGGTCGGCTTCGGTCGTCAGACCGTGTTGGACCATCTGTCGCTCGATGTTCGCCGCGGCGAGATCCTGGGCCTGGTGGGGGCGTCCGGCGGCGGCAAGTCGGTCTTGATGCGGACCATCATCGGCCTCATCTCGCGCCGTAGCGGGACCATCGAGGTCATGGGGCAGCCCGCCGGCGGCCACGGTCGCGGCGCAGCCACGGCGTGGGGCATCCTGTTTCAGCAGGGCGCGCTGTTCTCCTCGTTGACGGTGCGCCAGAACGTCCAGTTTCCGCTGCGTGAGAATCTCATCCTGTCGCAGGAGCTGATGGACGAGATCGCGATCGCCAAGCTCGAGATGGTCGGCCTGCGCGCCGAGGACGCCGACAAATATCCGGCGGAGTTGTCGGGCGGCATGACCAAGCGCGTTGCGCTGGCGCGCGCGCTCGCGCTCGACCCGCCGATCCTGTTTCTGGACGAGCCGACCTCCGGCCTCGACCCGATCGCGGCCGGTGAGTTCGACGTGCTGATCAAGACGCTGCAAAAGACCCTCGAGCTCACAGTCTTCATGGTGACCCACGACCTTGCGAGCCTGACCACGGTCTGTGACCGCGTCGCTGCGCTTGCCGACGGCAAGATCGTGGCGATCGGCCCGATGCGCGAACTGCTGCAATCCGAGCATCCCTGGGTGCGCGCCTATTTCCACGGCAAGCGCTCGCAGATGCTGCAACACGAGATGAGATGAAAGATGGAAACCCGCGCTCCCTATGTGCTGATCGGCACCTTCGTACTGGCCGCGATCCTCGCCGTGTTCGGCTTCGTCTATTGGCTGAACAACACCGGCGGCATCGGCCCGCGCACCAACTACCACGTGCAGTTCCAGGGACCGGTGCCCGGGCTGCTCGTCGGCGCGGGCGTGCTGTTCAACGGCATTCGCGTCGGAGAGGTGACCCAGCTCGGCCTCGCGCCGGATAATCCGCGCTTCGTCAATGCGACGATTTCGGTTGCCACGGCGACGCCGGTCCGGGCCGACACCAAGGTCGGCCTGGAGTTTCAGGGCCTCACCGGCGTGCCGGTGGTGACGTTGGAGGGCGGCATGATCGTCGCCAAATCCGGCGAGCTCCCGCTCCTGATCGCCGAGCCCGGTGCCGGCCAGAGCATGACGCAGGCGGCGCGCGATGCGCTGCGGCGGGTCGATACGGTGCTTCAGGACAATTCCGGCCCGCTGAAGGACACCATTGCCAATTTCAAGACCTTCTCCGACGGGCTCGCGCGTAACACCGGCAAGATCGACGGCATCCTGGCGGGTCTCGAGAAGATGACCGGCGGCGGGACACCCGCGCCGAAGGTCACCTACGACCTGCGTACGCCGCCGAATCTCGGACCGGCCGGCAAGGCGCTCGCGGCGTCGCTGGCCATCCCTGAACCGACGGCGGTCGCAATGCTGCAGACCCAGCGCATGCTGTTCGCCCCGGCCGGGGACAGGCCCGGCTTTGCGGATTTCCTCTGGGCCGACAGCATTCCGAAACTGGTGCAGGCGCGCCTGATCGACAGCTTCGAGAATTACGACATCGCCCACGCACCGCTGCGCACGCTTGATCTCGGCCAGGCGGACTATCAGCTTCTGATCGACATCCGGCGCTTTCGGATCGCTACGGAAGGGGAGGCTCGGGCCGAGATCGCCCTGTCGGCGCGGATCGTCGACAAGAACGGCAAGGTGATCGCCTCACGCCTCATCGAGACCAGCGAAAAGCTCGAAAAGCTCGAGCCTGCCGCCTCAGTTGCCGCCTTCGATACCGCCTTCGCGCGGATCGTGAAGGAGCTGATCGGGTGGACCGTGCAGGCGGTGTGAGGCCGCCTATTCCAGCGTCTTCAGGTAGGACAGCAGGTCGTGGATCTGCTCGGGGCTGAGCTCGAAGGCGGGCATGTCGGCATGGCCGGTGTAGATCCCCTCGGCCAGCGCCTCACCAAGGCTGTCGATCGGATAACGCCGATGCAGCGTGCGCAGCGGCGGCGCGGCTTCGAGGCGACTTTTGGAGGCGCGGTCGATCGCGTGGCAACCTGCGCAATTGGCCCTAGCAAAGGCCTTGCCGCGTTGTTCGGCCGTCGGGGCCGCTAGCGCAGGCGTGATCAGAAGCAGCCCAATCAGGCCGTGGCGCAGTGCGCTTTGCAGCATGGAGAAGCAATCCCGTCGAACAGTGAAAGCAGAATAAGACGTGGATGCCACCCAAATTTGATCTGAGTCAATCGGCTCCGCCACGGTGCAGTAAAATGCAGCCGCGCGGCGGACTCGGCCTGATGTCGGGAACGGCCGCGCGAGGAGCGGTGGATGAAGGCTTCCGTGGTTACGATTGAGCCGAACGGGCATTTTTGCGACGATTGTGCCGTGCGCGGGGCGGCGGTCTGCTCGTCGCTGGATGCGGCCGAGCTCAGGCAGTTCGAGCATCTCGGCCGCCGCGTCCATTTCGAGTCGGGCGCGACCGTGTTCTCCGAGGAGGACATCACGACCTCGTTCTACAACGTCCTCGAGGGCGTCATGCGGCTGTACAAGCTGCTGCCTGACGGCCGCCGGCAGATCGTCGGCTTTGCCTTGCCCGGCGATTTTCTGGGGATGAACCTGGCGGGCCGACACAACTTTTCCGCCGATGCGATCGGCGCGGTGACCGTGTGCCAATTCGCAAAGGCACCCTTCAGCCGTTTCGTCGAAGACCGGCCGCAGCTGCTCAGGCGAATCAACGAGCTCGCCATTCGCGAGTTGAGCCAGGCTCGCGATCATATGGTCCTGCTCGGCCGGCGCTCGGCCGAAGAGAAGGTCGCCACCTTTCTGCTCGGCTGGCGCGAGCGGCTTGTGGCGCTCAAGGGCCGGTCGGATACGGTCGCGCTTCCGATGAGCCGTCAGGACATCGCGGATTACCTCGGCCTGACCATCGAAACCGTCAGTCGCACCTTCACCAAGCTGGAGCGTTTGGGTGTGATCGAGATCATTCACGGCGGCATCAGCCTGCTCGATTCAGCCCGCGTCGAGGCCATGGCCGCTGCCTGACTTCCCGTCCACAACGCTCGGCGATTTGATCCCGATCAATGACGCCGGTCCTGCCCGGCAAAACAATGCTCCAAACTGATCCGGGAGGAGCATGATGCCTGCTGACGCGTTGCTGGTGACCGTTGTCGTCGTCGCGATCTTCGTCGTATTTGCTGGTGTACTGGCGTGGGCAGACCGGCAAACGAGCGCGGGCCGGCTCGATCCCCATTCCAAGAGTTGAAGGTCCTTCGAATTTTCCGCTTCTGACCACACCCACGGCCGACGCTCACGGCCAGCGCTGGCGCATGGCAGCATCTCGACGCAAGTGCGGCCTGCGCAATCTGCAACTCTGCGTCGACGGATGTATTACCGCATCCTTCGGATGCGAGCTGTCGGCCTTCCGCGGCTCGTTGTGGGGCATTTACCTCAAATCGCGAGCGTGCTTTCCGGTTGAAAAGCCTGATAACGTTGACTAGGCAGGGACTCAGTGCCTCGTAGCC
>JAEYTQ010000751.1 GCA_023433965.1 Pseudomonadota bacterium
GCAGGCCGGTCCGCCATGGGCGGACCAACCCTTTCGAAAGAGGACAAGCCGGTCAAATGGTGCTATTCGGCGCCCACCAAACCAAGGCTAGACCGGGAAGGACGCCGATGACCGTGCATACTGGAAGGCATTTCCTTCAGATTCCAGGACCGACCAACGTGCCCGACCGGGTGCTGCGGGCGATGGACATGCCGACGCAGGACCATCGTGGTCCGGAGTTCGCGGAGCTCGGTTTTGCCGTTCTTGCCGCGATGCAGCGAGTGTTCCGCACCAAGCAGCCCGTGATCATCTTCCCCTCGTCCGGCACCGGCGCCTGGGAAGCGGCGATGGTCAACGTCTTCTCGCCCGGCGACAAGGTCTTGATGTGCGAGACCGGCCAGTTCGCCGTGCTGTGGCGCGGCATTGCCGACAAATTCAAGCTCGACGTCGACTTCATCCCGAGCGATTGGCGCCATGGCGCCGACCTGGCCGAGATCGAGAAGCGCCTTGCTGCCGACAAGCAGCACGCGATCAAGGCGGTCTGCGTCGTCCATAACGAGACCTCGACCGGCTGCGTAACGCCCCCGCTGGAGGTGCGCAGGATCCTCGACGGCACGAAGCATCCGGCCCTCTTGATGGTCGACACCATCTCCGGCCTCGGCTCGATGGAGTACGAGCACGACGCCTGGGGCATCGACGTTTCCGTCGCCGGCTCTCAGAAGGGCCTGATGCTCCCGCCGGGCCTCGGCTTCAATGCCGTCTCGGAGAAGGCGCTCGCGGCCGCCAAGGCCAATCCGGGCTTGCGCTCTTACTGGGACTGGCAGGAGGTCATCAATTTCAACAAGCTCGGCACCTTCCCCTACACGCCCGCAACCAACCTGCTCTACGGCCTGCGCGAAGCCGTGAAGATGCTGGAAGAGGAGGGGCTGGAGAATGTCTGGTCCCGCCACAAGCGCCACAGCGCCGCGACGCGCGCGGCGGCCAAGGTCTGGGGCCTGGAGACGCAGTGCATCGATCCCGCCGCGCATTCGCCGGCGTTGACCGGCGTGCGCGTGCCCGAGGGGCATGACGCCGACGCCTTCCGCAAGGTCGTGCTGGAGAACTTCGACATGTCGCTCGGCACCGGCCTGAACAAGGTGAAGGGCAAGGTGTTCCGAATCGGCCATATCGGCCATTTCAACGATCTGATGCTAATGGGTACCCTCGCCGGCGTCGAGATGGGTCTCGATCTTGCAAAGATTCCGCACCGGAGCGGCGGCGTACTCGCCGCCATGGATGTCCTGAAGGGGCGTGATGCGGTGCCGATGGCCAAAGCTCAGGTGGCCTAGAGATTCAGGTGGCCTAGACGTTCAGGTGACCTGAGCCAACAGAGAAGAAGAGAGCGCGCGATGAACGCACCGACCACCACCAACGAAGACCTGCTCTACTCCGTTCAGGACGGCATCGCGCGGATCACCTTCAACCGCCCGCAGGCGCGCAACGCCATGACCTTCGCCATGTATGACCGCATGGCGGAGATCTGCCTGGAGATCAACGCCGATCGCTCCATCAAGGCGCTGATCCTGACCGGTACCGGCGACAAGGCGTTTGCGTCCGGCACCGACATCTCGCAATTCCGAGCCTTCAAGACCGCGCAGGATGCGCTCGACTACGAGGCCCGCATCGATCGCGTGCTCGGCACGCTCGAGCAGTGCCGCGTGCCCGTGATCGCGGCCATTGCCGGCGCCTGCACCGGCGGCGGTGCCGGTATCGCGGCCTGCTGCGATCTTCGCATCGGCACAGAGACGACGCGGATGGGCTTTCCGATAGCGCGCACCCTCGGCAATTGCCTGTCGATGTCGAACATCAGCCGCGTCGTCGCGTTGATCGGACCTGCCCGCACCAAGGATATGATCTTCAAGGCGCGCCTGGTCGAGGCGCAGGAAGCCCTCGCGCTCGGCCTGCTCAACGAGGTCGTCCCTGACGTGGAGACGCTGCAGCGCCGCGCCGATGAAACCGCAAGGCTCGTCGCAAGCCATGCGCCGCTCACGCTGGAAGCGACCAAGGAAGCAGTGCGCCGCATCCGCCGTACGCTGTCGCGCGAGGAGGGCGAGGACCTGATCCTGAAAGCCTATATGAGCGAGGATTTTCGGGAAGGCATGGACGCCTTCCTCAACAAGCGCGCGCCGGTCTGGAAGGGCAGGTAAAACGTCGTGCGCTCGGCTCAGTCAGTCGAAAGTCATGGGCGATGAATTGCCCGTCTGCTTGAACTCGTCGATTTTAGTCCGCACAATGCAGGGATAGAAGCCACCGTACCACAAACTCAAAAAAACATCAGGGGACGAATCGTGCGAATTGGAGTGAAAGCGGTCGGCGCCGCGATGGCGCTGTTGTCGAGCACGCCGGCCTTCGCCGGCTGGGAGCCCACCAAGCCGGTCGAGATCGTGGTGGCGGCGGGCGCGGGCGGTGCCTCCGACCAGATGGCGCGGATGATGCAGGCCGCGATCCAGAAGAACAATCTGATGAAGCAGCCGGTGGTCGTCTCGCTCAAGGGCGGGGCCTCGGGCGCGGAAGCGCTGATGTACATGAAGTCCAGCGATGGCGATCCGAACAAGGTGCTGATCGCCTATTCGCTGATCTACATGCTGCCGCTGTCGGCCAAGATCCCGTTCAACTGGCGTGAGCTGACCCCGGTCTCGGTCGTTGCGCTCGACCAGTTCGTGCTGTGGGACAACAGCGCGGGTCCGAAGACGGTGAAGGAATTCGTCGCGGCCGCGAAGGCCGCAAGCTCGCCGTTCAAGATGGGCGGCACCGGCTCCAAGCGGGAGGACCACGTCCTGACCGTGTTCCTCGAGCAGAAGACCGGCGCGAAATTCTCCTACCTGCCCTACAAGTCGGGCGGCGAGGCCGCGACCCAGCTGGTCGGCAACCACACCGAGGCCAACGTCAACAATCCATCCGAAAATCTCGAAGTCTGGCGTGCGGGGCAGGTGCGTCCGCTCTGCGTGTTCGACAAGGAGCGCATCTCCTACACGACCAAGGTGACGGAGACGCAGTCCTGGGCCGACATCCCGACTTGCAAGGAGGAAGGCGTCGACGTGCAGTATCTGATGCTGCGCGCGATGTTCCTGCCGGGCAAGGTCACGGCCGAGCAGCAGGCGTTCTACGTCGATCTGTTTCACAAGGTGACGCAGACCGCGGAGTACAAGGAGTACATGGAGAAGCAGGCGCTGAAGCCGATCTTCCTCACCGGCAAGGACATGGTGAAGTTCCTCGAGGAGGACGATGCGCTGAACAAGTCGCTGATGTCGGAAGCCGGTTTCGTCGCGAAGTAACCACCTCTGGCGTCGTGCTCCCCGAAGGTGGGCATCCCGCATCGCACAGAGTTCAACGAAACGGCTTCTGCACGGAGTACCGGATCATCCGCTCAAGTGCGCGATCGCGCACAAGGCGGATGATGACAGCGCAATTTGATTTGGCAGCCCATGTCCCAAACCGATATCGAAATCGTCGTCGACGATCCGACCGCGCCCGAAGACGACTCCCCCACCGTCGTATCCTCAGGCACGATCGAGATCGTCGTCTGCCTCCTCCTGCTCGCTCTCGCCGTCACGCTCGGCTACGACAATTGGCGGACAGGTGCGTCCTGGGATGCGACCGGACCCGAGCCCGGCTACTTTCCGTTCTACCTCTCCATCATCCTGGGCGGCGGCAGCCTCTACGGCCTGGTCTCGGCGTTCGTCTCGCACCGTGCCGCGCCCGAGACCTTCGTCACGCGCGCGCAGGGCCGCCGGGTGCTCGCGGTGTTCGTGCCGACCCTGCTGTTCTGCCTGGTGACGCAATTCCTCGGCCTCTATGTCGCGAGCTTCCTCCTGATCGCCGGCTTCATGCGCTTGGTCGGCAAGATCGCGCTGTGGAAATCGCTGCTGACCGCGTTCGTGTTCACGGCGGTCATGTTCGTGACATTCGACGTCGCCTTCGACGTCATCATGCCGAAAGGGCCGCTAGAAGCGGCTCTCGGCCGCTAGGCGGGCCCTGCGCGATGGAAGCTTTCGGTCTCCTGCTCCATGGCTTTGCCGTTCTGCTGACGTGGAAGACGCTCGTCTTGATGATGGTCGGGCTGGTGCTCGGCATCTTCGTCGGCGTGCTGCCCGGGCTCGCCGCATCGACGCTCTTCGCAACGCTGTACTACTA
>JAEYTQ010000767.1 GCA_023433965.1 Pseudomonadota bacterium
CTCCATGATCGATCGCTTGATCAGCCCGCGCGGAGCCACTCGCGGAACGCGACGGCGGCGATCAGCATGCCGACGCACCAGGCCACGACCGCGCGGTGCGGCTCATCGCCAAGCAGGACCGTGAAGAGGCTCGCCAGAAGGCACGGCGCAATGGCCTTGCCGGTCCGGCTCATCAGCGCGAGCAGGAACGGCATCGCCGCGATCGATATTTGCAGGACGCTCATTCCGAACGCCGGCCTCGGCGGAGGGCGTCAGAAGCCGAAGATGCCGAGCACGCGCCGCCGTTTGCCGCGCCGGCTCTCGACGATCCGCTCGCCCCCGTTCTCGGCAGAACTGCCGTAATAGCGGTGATGACCGGCCTGGTCGTGCAAATCGGCCGGCTCCGACTGCCCTGCCCGCCGCGCGTCGCAGATGATCTTGATGGTGTGACCCGACATTGCCGCCTCCAGCAAAGAACTTGTTGTTATGGTCCATCAGTCGCGACCACTTTCGGCGACGTTCACACGGCAGGCCCGCAATCCGGTTTCAGGACGGTTTCGTCGCACCCCGCCGAGGCAATATTTTCCGGTTCGGGTTTGTCGGCTCCGCCACAGGTGATACGTCCTTGGAGCCTGTTGAAAAAACAAAGAGGTGACGATGCTGTACGCCATCCTGGCCTATCACGTGGAAGACGAGGTCTTGTCCTGGACGCCGGAGCAGGACGCCGCGGTGGTGGCCAAAGTCATCGAGGTTCAGGCGCCGCTCAGGGAAAGCGGCCAGTTTGGACCGGCAGCCCGCCTGGACGAGACCCGGAAGGCCCGCACCTTGCGTGGTCCCGGCGCGGGAATGGTGCTGGACGGGCCGTTTGCCGAGACCAAGGAGCAGCTTCTGGGCTTCCATTTGATGCAATGCGCCACCGAGGAGGAGGCGATCGCAGCGGCGCGGAAGCTGCGCGCGGTCAACCCGACGGCGGTCTACGAAATCCGCCCCGTCAAGCTTTACGTGCCGGCCGATGGGTTCGGCGCGACGTAGAAGCGCTGAATCAGGAGCCCGCCAAAGGCGAGGAACCACACGAAGGGCGCGATCTGCGGCGCGAACGCCGCGACGATCGTGCCCGGGATGAACACGGCAACCGGAAACAGCGAGGCCATGATCTCGCGGCCCCAGCCGCGCAGGATCGTCAGCCACAGCCAGGCATTCAGTCCGGCGATCGTCGTCAAATGCAGCCCATACAGCACCGCCACCGCGCTGCTCCTGCCGTAATTGGTATAGAGGCCGTTGGTCACGGGCAGCAGCACGATCGAGAGCAGGAAAAACAGGTTGAGGACGACCATGCCGCGGCTGCCGAGGGGCTGGCGCGCCAATCGGCGGTGATGGCTGATCCAGAACACCCCTGCGATGATGAAGCTGAGCGCAAAGCCGGCGAGCTTGCCGGAATAGACCCGTGCCAGATCATTCCAGTCGGGCGCGCTGCTGAAGACCGCGGCCTTGGGCAGATCGTAGGCCAGCAGCGTCATGGCGACACCGAAAATGGTGTTGCTGAGCGACTCCAGCCGCCGCATCTCGAACTGGTCGGGCTTGAGCTCGGTCATCTCGGTCATGGTTGCTGGAACTTCGGGCTGTCTTTCCCCCTAAATCCTAAACCCGGTCTCGTCCAGCTGCATTGCGATTGCCGATGGAATGGCCGACTCTCAGCCTTTCACCGGGGCGATTCGTGGCGACATATCTGGACACGCTCAATGCGGAGCAGCGCCGCGCCGTCGCGCATGGCGTGGCCGATGGCGCGACCGTGGGCGCCCCCCTGCTCGTCATCGCTGGCGCCGGCTCCGGCAAGACCAACACGCTGGCCCACCGCGTCGCGCATCTCATCGTCGCCGGCTGCGATCCGCGCCGAATCCTGCTGATGACGTTCTCCCGCCGCGCGGCAGCCGAGATGGCCGGCCGCGTCGAGCGCATCTCCCGCAAGGTGCTCGGCGAGACCAACGCCGCGATCATGCGCGATGCGCTGACCTGGGCCGGCACCTTCCACGGCATCGGGGCGCGGCTGCTGCGCGAATATGCCGAGCGGATCGGCGTCGATCCCGCTTTCACGATCCACGACCGCGAGGATTCCGCCGACCTGATGAACCTGGTGCGGCACGAGCGCGGCCTGTCCAGGACCCAGAGCCGGTTTCCCGCCAAGGGCACCTGCCTGTCGATTTACTCGCGCTGCGTCAACGCGGAGATGGAGATCGAGAAGGTGCTGGGGCAGCATTATCCCTGGTGCGCGGGCTGGGCCGCCGAGCTGAAGGGGCTGTTTGCCGCTTACGTGGAGGCCAAGCAGGCCCAGCACGTGCTCGATTACGACGATCTCCTGCTGTACTGGTCGCAGATGATGAGCGATGCGCTGATCGCCGAGGAGATCGGGGGCCGCTTCGACCACGTGCTGGTCGACGAATACCAGGACACCAACCGCCTGCAATCCTCGATCCTGCTGGCGCTCAAGCCGGATGGGCGTGGGCTCACCGTCGTCGGCGACGACGCGCAGTCGATCTATTCGTTCCGCGCCGCCACCGTGCGCAACATCCTGGATTTTCCGCAGAGCTTCTCCCCGCGCGCCGAGATGATCACGCTCGACCGCAATTACCGCTCGACGCAAGCGGTGCTGGCGGCTGCCAACGGCGTCATCGGCCTCGCCCGCGAGCGCTTCACGAAGAATCTCTGGACCGACCGCAGCTCGGGGCAGAAGCCGCAGCTCGTCACCGTGCACGACGAGGCCGACCAGGCGCGCTACATCGTCGAAGCGGTGCTGGCGAATCGCGAGCAAGGCGCGCTGCTCAAGCACCAGGCCGTGCTGTTCCGGACGTCCTCGCATTCGGGCCCGCTGGAAATCGAGCTGACCCGCCGCAACATCCCCTTCGTCAAGTTCGGCGGGCTGAAATTCCTCGACGCGGCGCACGTCAAGGACGTGCTGGCGCTGCTGCGCTTCGCCGAAAACCCGCGCGATCGCGTCGCCGGTTTTCGCATCCTGCATCTGTTGCCGGGCGTAGGCCCCGCGACCGCGCAACGCGTGCTCGACCAGATGGCGGAAAGCACCGATCCGCTGGCCGCGCTCGACCAGCTTCCGGTACCGGCGCGCACCGGCGCCGACTGGACCGACTTCGTCCGCACGATGGCGAACCTGCGCTATTCGGAATGGCCCGTCGATCTCGAGCGTGTGCGGCTGTGGTACGAGCCGCATCTCGACCGCATCCACGAGGATTCCGAGACGCGCCGCGCCGACCTGATGCAGCTCGAGCAGATCGCGAGCGGCTATGCCAGCCGCGAGAAATTCCTGACCGAGCTCACGCTCGACCCGCCGGATGCGACCAGCGACAAGTCAGGTCCGCCCTTGCGCGACGAGGACTATCTGATCCTCTCCACCATCCATTCCGCCAAGGGCCAGGAGTGGAAATCGGTGTTCGTGCTCAACGTCGTCGACGGCTGCATGCCCTCCGATCTCGGCGCCGGCACCTCGGCCGAGCTCGAGGAGGAGCGCCGCCTGCTCTATGTCGCGATGACGCGCGCCAAGGACGACCTGCACCTCGTCATTCCCCAGCGCTTCTTCACCCACGGCCAGGCCGCCAAGGGAGACCGCCACGTCTACGCTTCGCGCACCCGCTTCATCCCCGAGCAGCTGGTC
>JAEYTQ010000021.1 GCA_023433965.1 Pseudomonadota bacterium
CACCAGATGCGTCGCCAGCCGATATTGCGAGACCTCGGTGCGCCCCGTCAGGCCCGAGGCCACCATCCACCAGCCGACCGCGCCTTGAAGCGCGCCCAGCGCGAACAATAGCCACAGCCGCCGCTTCAATTCACTGGAGAGGCCGCCGCGCCACAGAAAGAACAGGACCGGAAACAGATCCGCGACGCCGATGAAGCGGCCGAGCAGCCGGTGGCTCCATTCCCACCAGAAGATCTCCTTGAACTCGGACAGGCTCATGCCCGCATTGAGCTCGCGATATTGCGGGATCTTCTTGTAGGCCTCGAACGCTTCGGTCCATTGCGCCTCGGTGAGCGGCGGAACACTGCCGGTGACCGGTTTCCATTCGACGATCGAAAGGCCGGATTCGGTCAGCCGCGTCGCGCCGCCGACCAGCACCATCAGCGCGATCAGCGCGGCCACGGCGATCAGCCACACGCGTACGGCGCGATGCGGCTCGGACGGGGCGGAAATCGTCGTCATCAGAGGCAAAAACCAGGCTTGAACCGGACTGCGTGCCCCTTATAGTCCCCCGCTCCCACAGCGCAAGTTACGCGAAAGCCGCGATATCCCGCCATGACCATCCGCACCCGCAAGTTCCTCGGCGCCATCCTGCTCCTGGTGCTGGCCACGGTCTGGGCTCTCTTCGGCATGGCCGCGGCGCAGATGCCGTGGATCGCCGAATCCGGCTGGCGACAGGCGATCTACTATGTGGTCGTGGGCATGGGCTGGGTGCTGCCGGCGATGCCGATCGTGAGCTGGATGCAGCGGCCCGACCGCGTCAAGTCCGGCTCGTAGCGCTGCCGGTCGGCCGCACCGGCGCAAAGGCCGCGCCCGACACCAGCACGCGCAGCATGCGCAGAGAACGCACCCGGCCGTTCCAGCAGATCCGCGGCAGCGCGCGCAAATTGGTGCGACCTTCCGCCTCCACGATGCCCGGGATGGTCGACACCGCGCTGGCAAAGCCGGTCTCCTCCGCCATCACGACATGGCTGCGCCGGAACGAGGCACGGTCACCGAACGGAAAGGCGAAATGCCTGACCTCGCGGCGGAACGCCGATTCCGCGACGGCCTTGCCCATCGTCACCTCGCGTAGCGCGGCCGGATCCTTCAGGTTGGCGAGAACGGGGTAATTCACGGTCGCGCTGCCGATCGTGACAAGCGGATCGGCGGCGAACCGCGCAAGGTCCTCCCAGTTCATAGACGCCTCGCGCGAGAGCGCGGCGAGGTCGATCCGGTAGCGCGTGCAGAGGTCAGCGACCGCAGCCGACAGATCCGCTTGCGGCAACGAACGCAGCCAGCCCTCGAGATAAGAGAACAGTGCCCGCTTCCCGGCATTGTCGTTGACGGTGAAGCGCTGCTCCTTCTCGCCCATCATCAGGCTGATGCGGCTCTCGCGCGCGATCACCTGCTCCAGCCCCAGCCACCAGGCCTCGCCGACGCCGTCCGGAAAGGCGGTCGGCACATAGATCGTGAAGGGCACGGCGTGACGCGCCAGCACCGGATAGGCGAAGGTGGCGAGGTCCTTGCTCGCGCCGTCGAAGGTCAGCGCCACGAAGCGCCGCTGCTCCGGCGGCGTCACCGCGCGGCGGCAGACCTCGTCCATGCCGAGAAAATCGTAGTTCCAGCGCTTGAGCGCACGAATGGCGCGGTCGAGAAATTGCGGGGTGATCTCGTGCTCCCGCATCGGCTGAAACCCGCCACGGCGTCGCGGTCGCACATGTCGAAAGCGCAGGATGGCGCCGGCGCCGCGACTGCGCAGCAGTGCCTGGCCACTGAACCAGGCCAGCTCGAGGCGCAGCCGTGCGGGCCATCTGTCGTCGGAAGCCAAAATCCCCCCTTCGCGCTCGCCCGGCGTCCATTCCCTCCGTGACTGTCATTACCCTTTGTTGACCTTTGTTTGCAAAGGTCGGCCACGGGCCGAACGACGTATTTTCGATTTCTCGACAGGTTTCGCGAATGACCATGGCTGCGGCGATGCAAAGCCGGACGGCAGAAGCGCCAGCGCGGTCGAAAGCGAGCCGTATCGCGCATGTTGACGTCGTCACCGAGCTCGCCGAGGCCGAGGGGGTCTGGCGTGCCTTCGAGGCCAACGGCCATCTCTTCACGCCTTACCAGCGCTTCGACCTGCTCAGCCCGTGGCAACGACAGGTCGGGGCCCGCGAAGGCGCCAGGCCGCTCGTCGTGATCGCCCGCGACGCCGAGCACCGCCCGCTCATGCTGCTGCCGCTCTCGCTGCGCCAAAGCCACGGCGTGCGCACGGCGTGCTTCATGGGCGGCAAGCACACGACCTTCAACATGGGCCTGTGGAACGCCGAGTTCGCAGCGCAGGCCGCCAGTGTCGATCTCGACGCGCTGCTCGCGCCGCTGCGTAAGCATGTCGACGTGCTCGTGTTGAGCCAACAACCGCAGCGCTGGCACGATCAGCAGAATCCGTTTGCCTTGCTGCCGCGGCAGACCGCCATCAACGGCTGCCCGCTGCTGGCAATGGAGCCCGGCGGCTTGCCGGAATCGCGGATCAGCAATTCCCTTCGCCGCCGCCTCAAGAGCAAGGAGAAGAAGCTTCAGGCCCTCGCCGGCTATCGCTATCACCTCGCCCAATCGGATGCGGACGTCACCCGCCTGCTCGACTGGTTCTTCCGCGTCAAGCCGGTGCGGATGGCCGAGCAGAAACTGCCGAACGTCTTTGCCGAGCCCGGCGT
>JAEYTQ010000049.1 GCA_023433965.1 Pseudomonadota bacterium
TGGTGAACACGCGCTGGGCCGCGTCCCAGCGCAGCTGCGGCTTGAACACCTTGCCGACGCCGGTCACCGGCATCGGATCGATCGGAATGACCTGCACCGGAACGGCGGCGCGCTCCGGCGTGCGCTCGCGTACCCAGGCCTCGAGCTCGCCCGGCTCGACCCTGGCGCCGGGCTTCAACTGCACGTAGCCCACCGGCAATTCACCGGCATAGGCGTCGGGCTGGCCGACCACAGCGGCGAAGCCGACCGCGGGATGCCTGAACATGATCTCCTCGACCGGCGCCGGATCGATGTTGTGGCCGCCGCGGATCACGAGGTCCTTGGCTCGGCCGGTGATCCAGAGATAGCCGTCGGCATCCAGGCGGCCGAGATCGCCGGAATTGACCCAGATCCCGTCGACGAACGCGCCATTGTTGTGCTCGTCGTTGAGATAGCCGCTGAACACGCCGGGCCCAGCCATGATGACGACGCCGATCTCGTCCGGCTTGCAGTCGCGGATCAGGCGTCCCTCCGCATCGAGCTGCACGATGCGCACCCGCGCATAGGGCATCGGAAGGCCGACCGAGCCAAGCCGGATCGGCCGTGACGGATAGGCCAGCGTGTGCACGCTCGAGGTCTCGGTCATGCCATAGACCTCGACCACCGGCAGCTTCAATTTCTCCTGAATCGCCGAGCCGACCGCGACCGGGATCGCCGAGCCGCCGCCTGCCGCATATTTCAGGCTCGATATGTCCGCGTTGCCCGGAGGCACCGCGAGGGTGGCGGCGAGCACGGTCGGCACGCTCGATAGGGCTTCGGGCTTGAAGCGTTCGACGAGCTGCCAAATGTTCTTCACCGCGTTCGGGTTACGCCAGCCGCTCGGCGACAGCACGACCAGCGAGCCGCCGCTCGACAGCGTCAGTAGCGCCTGCGTCAGCGAGCCCCCGACGTGGAACAGCGGCATGCCGAACAGCAGGTTTGCGCCGGGCTTCGCCTTCAGCAGCAGATTGAGCGCCCAGGCCTGATAGACCTGGTTGGCATGCGTGTGCCGCACCAGCTTCGGCGTGCCGGTGGTGCCGCCGGTATGGAAGTAGGCCGCGATGTCGCTGCCCCGAATGTGTCGTCCGCTGACGAGCCGGTCGGCCGGCTGCTGCTTGATCAGGTCGCCAAAGGCAAAGATGCCCTTGGCCGGATCCCCGCCGCCGAACACCTGCACGATCGCCTTCAGATGTTTCAGTTGCGGTCTGATCTGCTCGACCTTCTGCCAGATGTCGGTGCCCGGCATCGGCCCGAGCGCCACCAGGATCTTGGTGTTCGCGGCCTCCAGGATCTCGGCGATCTGGTGCGGCTCGAGCAGCGGGTTGACGGGATTGGCGATGCCGGCGGCCTCCGCGCCGAACAGCGTGACGAAGGCATCCGGCACCAGCGGCAACATGAAGCTGATGACGTCCCCCTTCTCGGCGCCGAGCGCGTGAAACATGTTCGCGGCCTGCGTGACGCGGGCGATGAAATCGCGATACGTGACGACCATTGGCGTGTCGGCGGGATCGGCGTTTTGCAGGAACTGGATCGCCGCCCCGTCCGGGGTGCGCTCCTCACCGCGCCTGATCGCGTCATAGGTGCTCTCGGCCGCGACACGGTCGGCATAGGGGACCTGCTCGAACGCCCGGACCTCCTCGTCCGTCACGAGATCCGGATAGTCGTTGCCGATCAACCGATCGAGCGCGTGGATGCCCGCCATGAAATTCCGTCCTCCCTCAGATGCATGTCCCCGCCGCCATATTCTTTTGAGTGGTTCGGCGAGGCCTCGGCCGAGGTCCGGCCGGGCCGGACCACAATGATGGATGATTTGCCGTTCGTCCATTGCCTCAAGGCTGCGCCGCTTGAACCTGTGCGGCTGATCTGCGGACCAAGAACTGGCACTGAATTCGCTCGCCAGCGCCCTGCCGCAAGATTCGAGGTCATCATGACGACGCCCCTGCCGGACCGCATCGTACGGCTGATCGCAGCCTTCGCGATGGTGTCCGCAATCGCTCTGCCCACCGCGACGCTCGGCGCCGACACCCAGCTCGACAAGCTGCGCGTCAAGGTCGCCGCCTTCATGGCCGACAAGATGGAGAAACTGGGCGGATCGCGCATCCTCTACAAGGTGGACAGCGAGGCCTTGCGGGAGGCGGTCACGACGGAGATGCGCGACGACGTCTACAAGATCCTGCGCGAGAGCCGGATCGCGTTCTCCGGACTCGCGATTCGCGACGGCGGCGTCGAGGTCAAGATCGCGGACCCCAGGGGCCGCGAACAGCTCACGCGCAAGCTCGCCGCGGCGGCGGAGGGGTTGCCCGCCCATGCGCTCGCCGTGACCGATGGCGGAGACGGGCTGCTCAGGCTCGCCCCGACCGATGCCGCGGCTGCCGCGCGGCTGCGCGATCTCGTCGAGGATTGCATCGCCATGATCGAGCAGCGCCTCAAGGACGCCGGCGTCAAGCTCGCCAGTGTCCAGCCCGAGGGGACGGACCGCATCCGCATCTTCCTGCCCGGCATGACGGAGCCCGAGCGCATCACCGCGATCTTCGCCAGAAAGGTCAAGGTCGGCTTCCGCCTGATCGACCTCTCGATGTCGGCCGAGCAGGCTCAATCTGGCACCGCGCCGGCGGGCACTGAAGTCCTGCTCGGCTTCAAGGACAAGCTTCCCTATCTCGTCGCCAAGGACAGCGCGATCGACGGCTCCGACATCAGCTATGCCGGCCCGGGATTCAGCGCAGGCAGCAACGAGCCGATTGCCTCGTTCCGCTTCAACGGCCGCGGCACGCGGCGCTTCGCCCACATCACTGCGGAAAACGTCGGAAAACCTTTTGCCATCGTGCTCGACGACAAGGTGATCTCCGCTCCCGTGATCCGCGAGCCCATCACCGGCGGCTCGGGGCAGATTTCCGGCAACTTCACCCTGGAAGAGGCCAACAGCGTCGCCATGCTGATGCGCGCCGGCTCGCTGCCGGGACGCCTCGGTCTGGTCGAACAGCAGGTCGTGCAGCCCGCCACCAAGCCGTAGGCGACGGCCGCTCCCGCCGCCGCGTCGTCCGCGCCCGTCCGCGGCGCCGAACCCGCAAGGCCGCCCCGAATCACGGCCTCTGGCCCAGGCGCGCAACCATCGGGCAATTGCCGAAACGCCTGATCAGGCTAGAATTTGCCTCTTGCGGCACGATGGCCGGAAGCGCCATTCAAGCGGTCGTCATTCGATTTCGGCTATACGGGTGCCGACCAGGACTGAATGCCTTACGTGGGGTTAGTACCATGCCGTCCGGCAGCGCAGACGTTTCGTCGATCCTCGACCGCATCCTCGATGCGGCAACGGACAATCTCAGGATCGCGAAAATCCTGGTCCAGATGGGCCTCGACCCCGAAAACGTCACCTACGATGCGATCTTCAATCGGCTCCTGGAGATCTTCGTCCACAACATCACGCTCGCCAATCTGTTCGCCGTGGTCGGGGCAGTCTTCTTCGTTGCCACCCTCTTGATGCGGACGATGGTGCCGCTGCGCGTCGCCAACATGATCGGCTGCGCGTTCTTCGCTCTCTTCGGCGCGCTCTCCGCCAACGTTGCGACGTTCCTGCTCTATCTCCTGATGCTTCCGATCAACGCATTGCGCCTGCGGCAGATGCTCAAGCTGGTCAAGAAGGCGCGCCATGCGGCCGAAGGCGACATGTCGATGGAATGGCTCAAGCCGTTCATGACCGAGCGCAAGTATCGCCGCGGCGACATTCTCTTCAAGCTGCGCGATCCCGCCAAGGAGATGTTCCTCACCGTCACCGGCAAGTTCCTGGTCAAGGAGATCAACGTCGAGATCGGGCCCGGAGCGCTGATGGGCGAGCTCGGCTTCCTGACGCCGGACAACCGGCGCACCGGTACGGTCGAATGCATCGAGGACGGACAGGTGCTGACGATCACCTACGACCGACTGCTCGAGATCTATTTCCAGGATCCTCAGTTCGGCTATTACTTCCTGGTGCTGACCAGCCAGCGCCTCCTGCAAAACATCGATCGCCTGCAGAAGCAGCTGGCAGCGGAGCGCGCAGCGACCACGAACCGGATCGCGTGAAGGTGGCACGGGCACGTGAGGCCCCCCGGATCTTTGCGGGGCTCCGCCGCAAAACCGCCCAAAAACCGAATGGTAACCATGGCGGGCTAGGGTGACCGTGTGACCAACTCTCCGACGATCCTGGTATTCGATTCCGGCCTTGGCGGGCTCACGGTGCTCCGTGAGGTGGTGGCCGCGCGCTCCGATGCGCATTTCGTCTACGTCGCCGACGACGCCTTCTTCCCCTATGGCCACCACAGCGAGGACGAGATCATCGGCCGCGTCGTGCCGCTGATGGGCGAGTTGAGCGGAACGCATGATCCCGACCTCGCCGTGATCGCCTGCAACACCGCCTCCACCCTGGTGCTGTCGCATTTGCGCGCGGCCTATTCGCTGCCCTTCGTCGGCACGGTGCCGGCGATCAAGCCGGCCTGCGCGCGGTCGAAGACCCGCCGCGTCTCGGTGCTCGGCACCAAGGGGACGGTGAAACGCGAATACACCAAGGCGCTGATCCGCGATTTCGCGCAAGGATGCGAGGTGACGCTGGTCGGCTCGCCCGAGCTCGCCTCGCTCGCCGAAGCCGCACTCGGCGGGGAGCCGGTCAGCGACGGCGACATCCTCGCCGAGCTTGCCCCCTGCTTCGTCGGCGACGCCGCGGATGCGAGCACGCGCACCGACACCGTGGTGCTCGCCTGCACGCATTATCCGCTGCTGCTCGACCGGCTGAAGCAGCTCGCACCATGGCCGGTCGAGTGGATCGATCCGGCGCCCGCGATCGCCCGCCGCGTCTCCGACCTGCTCGGTGCCGCGACCGGCGGTGTCGCACAGTCCGGCGCGGAGATGATCTTCACCTCGAACCGCGCCCATGGCCTTTCGGCCGCGCTGACGCCGTTCTTCGGCGGGCGCTTAGTCGCCTGAGCTTGCGCCGCGGCGGCGCGCTGCTAGGCTTCGCCGTCGTCATTTCGCAGGCCCTTCCATGTCGGTCCCGTCCACGCCAATCAACCGCCTCCGCCAATTGTGGCGCGAGGGTCGCCCCGCCTTCGGCGCCATCGCGACCATCCCGAGCGTGCAGATGGTGCAGATCATGGCGCGCTCGCTCGACTGGATCATCGTCGATCTCGAGCACGGACCGATCGGCCTCACCGAAGCGCATGCGATGATCGCCGCGACGACGGGCACGCCATGCACCCCGTTGGTGCGGATCGCCGCGAACGAGCCGTGGCTCGCGAAGGCTCCGATGGACATCGGCGCCTTCGGCATCAACTTCCCGATGATCACCACGCCCGCGGAAGCCGAGAAGGCGGTGCGCAGCGTGCGCTACCCGCCGCGGGGCGACCGGCTCTGGGGTCCGTTCCACGCCCCGTTCCGCTGGGGCCAGTCGATGCCGGATTACATGGCCTCCGCCGACGACGAGATGATCTGCATGATCACGATCGAGCATGTCGAGGCGGTGAACCGCATCGACGAGATCATGGCGACGCCGGGCATCGACGTTGCCGTGATCGGCCCCGGCGATCTCGCCACCTCCATCAACACGCGCGGCCAGATGGACGACCCTGAGCTGCTGGAGCTGATCGCGCGCGCCGAAGCCGGGATCCTCAGAAGCGGCGTGCCGATCGGCGGCGTGGCGCGCACCGCCGACCAGGCCAATCGGCTGATCGACCGCGGCTACCGCGCCATCGCGCTGGGCTTCGACTGGTCGCTGTTCCAGCGCGGCATCATGGCGGCGTTCGAGGGGGTCAAACGCTAAGCGGCCGAGCATGAACTTGCCGGGAACCCCGGCGCTGCCGGGATGCCGGGTCAGGGGGAAAATTTGCTCAAGGCGACTTTGCGCGCACGCGATCCGAACCACAAATCATTGATATTATTGCATGTTACCTCACAAAAGTGCCGTCAGCCTCGCCCGCACGCTGATGCGGCGAACCGACCGCCCCCAAACGGGTTGGTTCATGCTAGAGCGAGCGGGCGGGCTCCGCTCGCTGCACATATTTTAATCTTTGATTTGGCACTGGAGACCAATGCGCGGGACGCCCAAAACCATTTCGCTGCGGCGTCGCCTGATCTGCGACCTCATGCACGCCTCGATGGGCGTGCCCTTCGTTTCGCTGGCTCGCTCGCTCAATATCCGGCCCTTGCTGGAGGCCCGTGCAGGCGCCACGGCGCCAGCAGGCTGGGCCGCGATATTCGTCAAGGCCTTCGCCCTGGTCGCCAGGGAGGAGCCGATCCTGCGCACGGTCTACGTCAAATGGCCTTGGCCGGCCCTCTACGAGCTGCCGAAGAGCGTTGCGACCGTGGCGATCGCCCGGGTCGAGGATGGCGAGGAATGCGTGCTGCCTCAGCGAATAGCGGCGCCTGAGGCTCTTTCTCTGGCAGCCGTCGATGCCGAAATCCGGCGCGGCAAGACCGCCCCGGTCGAGGACGTCCCGATGTTCCGCAAGATCCTGCGGGCGACTCGCCTGCCGCTGCCGCTGCGGCGCCTGTCCTGGGCTATCGGCCTGAACTTCGGCCGTCAGCGCGGCAACTGGTTCGGCAGCTTCGGGGTGAGCTCGGTGGCTGCCTATGGCGGCGGCGAGCTCCACCCGATTACGCCGGGCCCCTTTGTCCTGAGTTATGGGGTCGTGGAGCCGAACCAGACCATCCATGTCGTGATTCGCTGGGATCACCGCGTCACCGACGCCGCTCCGATCGCGCGGGTGCTGACCCGGCTGGAACAGGTCCTGAACACTGAAATCGCTGCCGAATTGCGGGCGGCCGGGTCGAAGCCGGTCCGGGCGGTGCGGACTTGATTTTCGGGACGCTTGCATTGACAGCGAGCCCCAAACTCTCCTAAAAGCCGCCTGCTCGCGGGCCGGTTTCGGCCCGCGAAGCGTTTCGCGACCCGTGGTCCTCTCCCTTCAGCTTTGGGGATCGGACCTGTCGGTGCCGGGCCCAGCCCGTCACACAGGAGGGCGCGTTTCCTCAAACCATGACCTGAAGAGGACGCGATGACCAAGCGCAGTGAGGCGAAGTACAAGATCGATCGCCGTATGGGCCAGAACATCTGGGGCCGCCCGAAGAGCCCCGTCAACCGCAGGGAATACGGCCCCGGCCAGCACGGCCAGCGCCGCAAGGGCAAGCTCTCCGACTTCGGCGTGCAGCTGCGCGCCAAGCAGAAGCTGAAGGGCTATTACGCCAATATCAGCGAGCGCCAGTTCCACGGCATCTATGTCGAGGCGAGCCGCCTCAAGGGCGACACCGGCGAGAACCTGATCGGCCTCCTGGAGCGGCGTCTCGACGCGGTCGTGTACCGCGCCAAGTTCGTCTCCACGATCTTCGCCGCTCGTCAGTTCATCAACCACGGCCACGTCAAGGTGAACGGCCGCAAGGTCAACATCTCGAGCTACCAGCTCAAGGTCGGCGACGTGGTCGAGGTCAAGGAAGCCTCCAAGCAGCTTGCCCACGTGCTCGAAGCCAGCCAGCTTGCCGAGCGTGACGTGCCCGACTATCTCGAAGTCGACCACGGCAAGATGACCGCGAAATATACGCGCATCCCCAACCTCTCCGACGTGCCGTTCCCGGTGCAGATGGAGCCGCATCTGGTCGTCGAATTCTATTCGCGCTAAGATCTGAATATCGAAAGGCCCCGGTTCGCCGGGGCCTTTTTGCTTAAGAGCCACACTCAAGTGGCCGCACTGCTTAGGAGCCGTTGCATGCTCTACACCCCTCCCCCCGTCGATCCCAAGGCGCCGCCGGTGCGCATCAATCTGCTCTCGGATACGCAGACCAAGCCGACGGCCGGGATGCGCGAGGCGATGGCGCGCGCGGAGGTCGGCGACGAGCAGGTCGGCGACGATCCGACCGTGAACGCGCTGTGCGAGCGCGTGGCCGATCTGCTCGGCAAGGAGGCGGCGGTCTACATGCCCTCGGGCACCATGTGCAACGTCACCGCGACGCTGGTGCATTGCCGCCCCGGCGACGAGATCCTCGCCCACGAGACCGCGCACATCATCGCCCGCGAAGGCGGCGCTCATGCAGCGATCGGCGGCTTCCAGGTGACGCAGTTGAAGGGACCAGACGGCCAGTTCACGCCGGAAACCTTTCGCAAGGCGCTGCATCCGCGCACGCGCTATCAGCCGCCGCAGACCGTCGTCAGCGTCGAGCAGACCGCCAATATCGGCGGCGGCACGATCTGGAAGAAGGC
>JAEYTQ010000050.1 GCA_023433965.1 Pseudomonadota bacterium
GCCATGGCGCGGACGCCGTGGCGGATGGTCGCCGCCTTCTCGGCATCGAGGCCGATCATGAAGCCGGGGCAGTCCATGAGGTAGACGATCGGCAGATGGAAGGTCTCGGCGAAATCGACCCAGCGCACGACCTTCTGGCAGGCGTCCGCCGTCCAGGAGCCGCCATAGTGGAAGCTGTCGCTGGCCAGCACCATCACCGCCCTGCCCTCGAGCCGCGCGAGGCCAACGATGATGGGCTTGCCGTAATTCTTCGCAACCTCGAAGAAAGAGCCCCGGTCGACGACGGACTCGATGATCGGCCGCACCTTGTAGACCTGCTTGCGGTTGCGCGGCACCGCGTTCATCAGCGCTTCGTCGCTGCGCTCGGGATTGTCGGCGCAGGGCAAGGTCGGCGGCAGCTCGTAGACCGACGACGGCAGATAGGACAGGAAGCGCCGCGCGCAGGCGAACGCCTCTTCCTCGGTCTCGACGGCATGATCGACTGCGCCGGCGCGGGTCTGGATGTCGGCGCCGCCGAGCTCTTCCTTCGAGAGGTCCTGCCCCAACGCCTTCACCACGGGCGGGCCCGCGACGAACATCGCGGACTTCCGCGTCATGATGGAATAGTGGCTGGCGGCAAGACGCGCGGCACCGAGGCCGGCGACCGAGCCGAGGCCGAGTGCGACCACCGGCACGCGCGACAGATTCTCCGTCGTGAAGCGATACCAGCGGGTGCCGCCGATGCCGCCCGGCAGATTGGCAGCGCCCTTGGTTTCGATGGTCTTGACCGAGCCGCCGCCGCCGGAGCCTTCGATGATCCGGATGATGGGCAGGCGGAAGTCGTGCGCCATCTCCTCGGCCATCAGCGGCTTTGCGGAGATCGACGCATCGGCCGAGCCGCCGCGCACGGTGAAGTCATCGCCGACCACGACCACGGTGCGGCCCTCGACGCGCGCGCGGCCGAACACGCAATTCGCCGGCGTGAGCTTCTTCAAGTCGCCGCTGGTATCGTACTCGCCGATGCCGGAGACGGCACCGATCTCGTGGAAGCTGCCCTTGTCGATCAGCTTGTCGATACGCTCCCGAACAGTCAGCCGTCCCTGGTCATGCTGTCGCTTGACCTTGTCAACGCCGCCCATCTCCCGCGCGAAGGCTTCGCGCCGGGCGAGCTCGTCGAGTTCCGGCTTCCAGTTCATTCACTCCCTCCGAATTGATCGGCTTGTTGTTGTTGTGCACGGCCATGGCGACCGGCTTACGCGAGATGCGGTTGTTGAAGGCGTCGCCTTCCGCGCCTTCCATCAGGCTGCCGAGCGAGCGGCCGAGCGCCAGCATCAGCGGGGCGACTTCGTCATGCAGACGCTGCTCGTCGTACATCGCCGAGAGCAGACCGATCGTGATGACCACGAAAGTCTGGTATTGCGGCGACCAGATCGGCACCGCGAGACCGTTGATGTGCGGACTCCAGAGGCCGCAGGCAACGACATAGCCGCGCTCGCGCAACATCTGCCGGTGGGCCTCGATGCGGGGCTTGAGGATCTTCGCAGCCTCGGGCGCTTCGCGCTCCATCTCCGCGATGAAGGCATCGCCGACTTCCGGCGAAAGGGCCGCCGTGTAGGCGGCGCCCGCTGCGGTCGAGGCCATCGAGATTCGGCTTCCGGTGCCCTCGTGCAGACCGAGCGCAGAGGCCGAGCGCGCGAACTGGAGATAGACGAGATGGAATCGATCTGGCACCACGAATCCGACCGTGCCGGGAAGCTGCTCGGCGACGTCCTGGAGCCGCTGCCGGATCATGCTGCGCAGCTGTGCGCCCTTCATCATCGAAGCGCTCATCGCCACGGCGCTCGGGCCGATGCGATACTTCTGATCGCGCGGCAGATAGACCAGTTGGCCCATGCGCGTCAGTGTGTGCGTGAGCCGCGACACCGTCGAGCGCGGCAGGCCGCAGCGGTTTGAAATCTCGAGATTGCCGAGCCGGGCCTCGTGGCCCTCGAAGCACCGCAACACGTCGAACGCGCGCGAGACCACCTGGATCACATCACCTTCGCCGGCATCGCCGGCGAGCGCGCCTTGCCTACTCAACCGCTCCGATCGTCGTCCCATGTTCCCTACCGTATGTTCCGCTCTGCGGAATTAAATTCCGCTTGCAGACGACGCTACCTCAGGCATTTTGCGCCGACAACAAAAAGGCGATGGCATGCCAGAAATTAAGATCGTCACGGAAGTCGCGGGGCGCATCTGCGCAACTCCCGTGCAAGTTGGAGGAACCGTCGCAGATGGCGACGACGTTGCAATCGTCGAAGCCATGAAGATGGAGATACCGATTCCGTCCCCTGCGAGCGGCACGATCACATCGCTTCTGGTCAAGCTCGATGACGTCGTTGCCGAGGGACAGGCGATCGCGATCATCGCAAACTGACTGCATTTCTCCGCGATTTCCGCGACATTCTGTCAGCCGCATTCATGCATGCGCGGGACGGCGTTGCCATCGCTCGATGGCAGTGACATGATCGGCTGCAAACAAAACGCTGTTTCAAACAAAGAACGAAAATCCTCGCGGCGAAACGCGAAGATCATTGGAGGGAAACATGCTTCGTGGGCTGATCATGCTCGCGCCTGCCTTGGTGGCCGGCATTTCTTTTGCGTCTACACGCTACTCGTTCGCCGAAGACATCAAGCTGCCGGCGACATTGACGTTCACCGCCTACGACACCGGCACTGCCGGCTTCAACATCGCGGTCGGCGTCGGCAAGATGATGAAGGACAAGTACGGCACCGATGTGCGCGTGCTCCCCGCCGGCAACGACGTCGCGCGCCTTGCGCCGCTGCGCGCCAAGCGCGCGGCCTCCTCGGCGATGGGATCGGGCACTTATTTCGCGCAGGAAGGCGTCTTCGAGTTCGGCTCGAAGGAATGGGGCCCGCAGCCGCTTCAGATCCTGCTCTCGAGCGTCGACTGCAATTGCGGCTCGCTTGGCGTTGCCGCCGATACCGGCGTGAAGGAGCTGAAGGACCTCAGAGGCAAGCGCGTCGGCTTCGTGGTCGGTTCGCCCGCGCTGAACCAGAACTCGCTCGCGGTGCTCGCCTTCGCCGGGCTGACCAAGAACGACGTCAAGGCCGTCGAATTCGCAAGCTACGGCGCGATGTGGAAGGGGCTGGTCAACAACGACGTCGATGCCGCTTTCGGCACCACCATCACCGGTCCCGCCAAGGAAGCCGAGACTTCGCCGCGCGGCCTGATCTGGCCGCCGCTGCCGGCCAAGGACAAGGAGGGCTGGGCGCGGATGTAGAAGGTCGGCTCGTTCTTCTTCCCTCAGCGCGCCACCTGCGGCGCCGGCATCACGCCTGAGAAGCCGGTCGAGCTCGGCAATTACCCCTATCCGATCTTCGTCACCTATGCCTCGCAGCCGGCCGATCAGGTCTACGCGATGGCCAAGGCGATGATCGTGAACTACGACGCCTATAAGGATTCCGCACCCGGCGCCGGCGGCCTTGCCGCCGACCGTCAGACCAAGAACTGGGTGGTGCCGGTGCATCCGGGCGCGGTCAAAGCCCTGAAGGAAGCCGGGCATTGGAGCGATGCCCAGGAGGCCCACAACAACCAGCTGATCAAGCGCCAGGAGGTGCTCGGCGCGGCGTGGGCCGATTACGGTAAATCCAATCCGCCGTCGGACGACAAGGCGTTTCTCGACGGCTGGATGAAGGTGCGGGCGGCCGCGCTGGCCAAAGCCGGCATGCCGAACGGGTTCGAGGAATAGAGCGGGATTTTAGGCTTGAGTGCCGCCACGCGAGAAGTGCGCTCCCTCTCCCGCAAGCGGGAGAGGTCAAGGAGCCCGCGGCTCGATCGACCAACCAACGGCCATTCGCTTAGCTAGTCACCAGCCCACCCGCGGGACCGATGATGTCTTCTGCTTCCACCTCCACCGTCCCGCAAGACGCGCCCAAGCGCGTCGTATTCGACGATCCTCATGGTGCAGCCGGCAACATGCAGGAGGCCGAAGTCACGCGCGTGCGCACGCTTCGCGGCATCTGGCGCTGGGCGCTGGTCGCAGCGACGGCTGCAACCATCCTGCTCTGCATCAA
>JAEYTQ010000051.1 GCA_023433965.1 Pseudomonadota bacterium
GTTCCACGGGGCGGGTATCCCGCCCGTCGATGCAGTGCTCGATGGTCCGGCCCTGGAACGAGACGACATTCGAGAAGCATGGTCGCAGTGTTTCGAAGCGCATATTTGTGCAAGTGCAAACCATGACGTTGGCCAGCCCCCGTGATCAGCTGTGACAACGCGACGTTGTATTTGGTCTGCCAAAATGATAACACAGACTAAATTATTTCATAAAAAGCTACCGAAGACTCTGGATTGCTGAGGAAGAACAATTACGCGAGGGTAGGATCGTGCGTAATGTGTTGCATTTGAGTTCGCGGTCTTCATCGCGACCTATTTCAGAAAGCTACATGATTGCACAGCCAGGCCGCTCGTCTGTTGGAGACGGTGCGGATGACGATGAAGACGGCGTCAGCCACCTCGCGAACGAGGTTTGTTTCTCGGCATCGATCGAAATCCCGCTCTCGGCCAGCTCAGCTGGGCCGCTGCCCCTTGTTGATGGGTCGAAGAGGGTACGCGGTGGCAATTCGTTCCGGGACGATTCCCCCGAGCCGGATATGCGCGATACGCCGAAGGGATTAGAGGATGAGCAGCCGGCAGACTCGGTTGCTCCAATTCTGAAGCCTGTCATTGTGGTGATCCATCCGCGAGCGGTGTTTCGGGACTGCTTCGCCCGCTGTCTCGAAATTGCGTACGACGATCACGGCGTCTATTCCTTCGCCAGCGTAGCGGACTGGCGCGGGTCGACAGACCCCCTGGCTTTGGCGGCGTCGATCGCCATCGTGGTGGTTGAGTCTGGAGATGGCTCGGGCTTGAACGATCTCCAAAGCTTCGATGGTGCGACTGGAAAAACGTCCTTTGTGGTCGTGTCGGATATCGATGACGTCGATCACATCGTTCGAACCCTGAAGCGCGGAGCGCGCGGATACATTCCGAGCAGTCTCCCGTTCAACGTCGCCGTTGAAGCCGTACGACTGGTCGAAGCCGGTGGAATCTTCGTTCCCGCGAGCAGTTTCGTTGATCGCGAGCAGCTGGCTGAGCCGCTCAAAGCGGGTGTGACGCTGACGCAGCGGCAGATGGCTGTTCTCGAAGAGATTCGTCATGGCAAGGCCAACAAGCAAATTGCCTATGAGCTCAAGCTGAGCGAACACACGGTCAAAGTTCACCTCCGCCATATCATGCGGAAGCTGAATGTACGAAACCGGACCGAGGTTGCCATCGTGTCCCGGGCTCTGCTCGCGACAGACAAGGAGTAGCCCGGCGTCCCTCCCGCCATGTCGCCTCAATTTTTCGGGCCGGCAGGCACGCTTCGCGACGGCACCGCGACATCAATCTCCTATAAACCAACACAGGGCTGCAAATTGGTAAACGGAACATGCCTGCGTCGGCGGTTCGGTCTCGCAGCGGCATTCCCGTGAATCTCGTCGCTCTCATTCGCTGCTCGTTCTCTTTGATCGACGGTTTGCAGTGCGCAATAACGACCATTTAGGCGATCGCCGTTCATAAAGGCACCGGGAGAAATAGGCAGAAATGCCCGGGAGCTGAGATCGTGCCGACGACACTCGCGCGCACCTTTGCGGCGTTGAGCGCCATCAATGAAGCGATCGTTTACGCGAGATCGCCGGACGAGCTGTACCAGAAGGTCTGCGACGCCGGGTTCTCGAGCGGGGACTTCTTGGCCGTGGCCGTGTTCCTGGTCGGCGCGGACGGGAAACGCTTGCATTTTGCGGCCGGCTGCGGCGACAACGTCGAACGGTTGCGTTCCATCGTGATCACGACGGAAGCCGGGACGCCCGAGGGGGCCGGCGTCGGCGGCGAGGCGTTTCGCGATCAGAAGCTGTCCATCAGCAACGATTATCTGAACGATCCACGTTCGCTGGCGTGGCGGGACGGCGCCGCCAAGGCGCAAATCGGTGCGGTCGCGGCGCTGCCCCTGCTTTGCAACGGCAAGAGCGTCGGCGTCCTGTATGTGACGCGGAGCGAGGCCAATTCGCTGAACGAGCAGATCGTCTCGCTGTTCGAGCGCATGTCGGCGAACATTTCCTACGCGTTGGACAATTTCGCGCGCGAGACCGCGCGGCAGGCCAGCGAGCGCGCGACCCGACGGCTCAACCGGATGTTCAGCGCCATCAGCGCGACCAACGAGGCCATTCTGCGCGCCAAGACCGAGCAGGAGCTGTACCAGCTCGTTTGTGACGCCTCTGTCCACGGCGGCAAGTCGCTGGCGACCATCGTGCTGCTCCGCGAGCCGGATTCGCACTGGATGAAGCCTGTCGCCGCCACCGGGCAGAACCTCGAGCTCGTCACCCAGGCGCGCTATTCGGTCGATCCGGAGAATCCCTATGGCAGGGGGATTTCCGGCGAGGTGTTCCGGACGCAGAAAGCCATCGTCGAGGACGATCTCGCCAGCCGCACCAGGGGTACGCCGTGGGAGCAGGCCAAAGTCAACACCGGCGTCGCTGCCTGCGTGGTCGCACCGTTGATCAGGTACGGCGCGAGCGTCGGCGTGCTGCAGTTCTTCATCAGCCGTTCCTGGGCCAAGGACGAGGAGATCGTCGCGTTGCTGCTGCGCATGGCGGAGAACGTCTCGTTCGCGATCGAGAATCTCGGTCGCGAGGCCGAGAACGCCCGTATCGCCGGGGAAGAAGAGCGCCTGGCGCGCATGTATGCGGCGCTCAGCGCCACCAACGAGGCGATCCTGCGCGCGCGGTCGCGGTCCGAGCTGTTCGATCTCGTCTGCGAGGCGACGGCGAAAGGAGCCAAGTTCACCTCGGCCAGCGTGGCGCTGGTCGATCGGGGCGCCGAGCTGCTGCGCGTGGTCGCAAGCTATGGACCGAATGCCGGCGAAGTCCGAAAGTTCAAGTTCTCCACCTCCGACCGGGTGCCCGAGGGGCGCGGGCTGACCGGCACCGCGTTCCGCACGGGCCAGCCCGCCGTCAGCAACGACGTGCTCGCCGACGACCGCATGGCGCCGTGGCAGGCCAGCTGCCGCCGCAACGACATCGCTTCCGCGGCGGCATTGCCGCTGTTCAACGGCGACCGGGTCGAGGGCGTCTTTCTGTTCAACTCCCCGGAGTGCGGCACCTTCACGCCCGAGCTCGTCGAGCTGCTGCGCAAGCTCGAGGCCAACGTCGCCTTTGCGCTGGAAAGCTTCGATCGCGCCGAGGAGAAAGCCCTCGCCGACAAGCAGCGGAACCGCCTGAGCGGGATGTTCGAGGCGCTGAGCGCAACCAATGAAGCCATCATCCGCGCCAAGACGCGCGAGGAGTTGTTCGAGGCCGCTTGCCAGGCTGGCGTCCTCGGCGACGTGTTCGCCTCGGCCACGATCGGCATCATCGACGAAGAACAGGAGCTCGTTCGCGTCGTCGCGGTCAAGGGACGCCTGCAGGATCGCATGGTTGGACGGACCTGCGGCATTTCCGCCGGACATCCCGAGAGCAATGGCATCATCGGCACCTCGCTGCGGACGCGCCAGCCGAGTGTCGTCAACGACTACATGCACGATCCGCGCTCGGCACACTGGCACTCCAAGGCGGTGGAGGATGGGACCCGAGCTGCGGCGAGATTCCCGCTCCTGAGGGCGGGACGGGAGCCGATCGGCATTCTCCTTTTCCTCGCTCCGGAGGAGAATACGTTCACGCCCGATCTGGTCGCGCTGCTGGGGCGGCTGGCGGAGAACGTCTCTTTCGCGCTCGACAACTTCGAACGCGCCGAGGA
>JAEYTQ010000066.1 GCA_023433965.1 Pseudomonadota bacterium
TGCCAAGGCTGCTCCACCACCCCGGCGACCGCCACCATCATCACGGCGGATGCCATCAGTTGGAACGTCGCCGTTCCAAGCGGGGCTGCATTCTGCAGCAACCGTCGCGCGGCGAGCGCGGCAAGACCGTAGCTGAAGGCGCCGCCGAGACAGAGCAAGATGCCGAGTCCCTGCCCCGGCTTTGCGTCGAAGCCCCATCCGCGCAAGATCGCCACGCCGGCGAGGCCCAACGCGGCGCCGGCCGCGCGCCGCATCCGCAACGTCTCTTCGCCTGCCGCCGCCATGACGAGCACCGTGAACATCGGCGTCGTCGCGTTCAGGATCGACGCCAGCCCGCTCGGAATGAAGGTCTGACCGATTGCGATCAGCGAGAACGGGATGACGTTGTTGAAGAGCCCGATCGCGACGAAGGGCATCCAGCCCGCCCGGCTCCTCGGAAAGCCGATAGCTTGCATCCGGAGCAAGGGCACGAGAATGGCCGCACCCAGTGCCACTCGCAGGAACACCAGCGTCAGCGGCGGCAATTCCCGCAAAGCCGCGCCGTTGAAGAAGAACGAGCCGCCCCAGAGAATGGAGAGCAGCGCAAGCAGCGACCAGCCGCGCGCATCGACCCTGTTGTCAGTGATGGTCATATTCCGCTCATCGAGACGCCAACTCGTGGCCAAGGTCATCGGGAGTCCAGAGGGCGCGGCCTTGGAAACGCCTACGCCCCGTTCCGCACAAGGAGGATTTCGCCGACGGCTTTTTCGACGTGCCGCCAGTCCGTCGCCGGAACGACTTTCAAGGCGGCCTCGAGCGATCGCGTCCGCCGTTCGTGCTCTTTCGTCAGTCCAGGCAGGTCGATCTGGATCTCGGACCGAAGTCGGCCTGATGCCACCTGATCGATCCGAACCGCCATCTGCTCCATGAGGCGATCGTGAAACGACTTCATCTCTTTGATGAACTCGCCTCGCGATACGTGGTAGGAGCCAAGGCTCGCCGACCATGCCGGCTCTCCGTCGAGCAGGCGGTCGCGATTGTCCCATTCGATGTGAACACGCTCTTCATCAGACCAGATCGCGATGTTGGCAGATGGAGCCAGGTGGGAACTATCCAGGCGACGCTTCTCGACCCAGTCGACCGCAGCGTCGGCAAACTCGAGACGACCATCAGCATCGGGAAGGTCAGCAGCTGTCTCACACCACGCATCATAAGCGCGTCGCAAAATTCCGAGCCCTGCGCCGGAGATGTACGATACGAGCCGATCAGGAACAGGCTCGAGTATGTGGGGGAGCATGTCCATCAAGTCTTCGTAGAGGCGGACGACTTGATAGGTGCAATAGCGCTCTGCATCCGCGGCCCGGGCACGATCGCTGTACTCGAAGAGCGTGGCGTCGCCGGCCTGTAACCAGTACTCGCCGTAAGTGAGGCCGAACCAATGAAGGCAATAGCTGCCCGGCTGGCCCCAAGGGACAACCTCGTAGAGCGGCGCGAGTGTGAAGTTGATGAGCACGACCAATCCCTGGTCTGGCGATGCGGACAGCAGGACTATTCCAGCGCGAGCGCTCTTCCCACCCGATTTCAGGCCGCAGGCCGCGATCCAGCTATTTCGGCAGCGACACCAGCTCGATCATCCTGCCTTCATCCTCGTCGGGCATGACCGCTTTCGCCTGCGCATAGGCCTCGACCGCAGCGCGAGCGACCAGCGGCTTGTCGGCCAAGAGGCTCTCCGCCAGCTTGACCGCATAAGCGGCATCCTTGTGACGCAGCGCCGCGGTGAAAGTTGCGCCGCTGAAGTCGCGGGCGACCATGCGCTTGGAGTGGCGCGAGACCTGCGGGCTGGCGGCCACCCCCGCCTGGATCGATTCCAGCACGAGGTTCATGTCGAGCCCGGCTTGCTCGGCGATCGCAAGCCCCTCGGCGAGGCCGGCGATCTGGATCGCGCCCATCAGATTGTTGATGAGCTTGTAGACCGTGCCGGCACCGACCGGGCCGAAATGGCGAATGGTCGAGCCGATCGGTTCGAGAAAGGGCCGCGCGCGTTCGAGGTCGGCGGCATCGGCCCCGGCCAGCAGCGTCAGCTTTCCGGCGGCCGCTGCATCCGGCAATCCGGTGACGGGACAATCGATGTAGATCAGCCCGCGCGCATTGAGTTCGCGGCCCATCTCGCGGGCGTGGTCATAGGAGACCGTGGAGCATTCGATCGCGATGGTGCCGGCCTTCGCAGTCTTGGCCGCGCCGTTCAGGCCGAGCCAGACCGCGCGGGACGCCTCGTCGTCAGCGACCATGGTCACGACCGCATCGGCATCGATCGCGGCGTCCTCGGGCGAAGTCGCCCAATGTGCGCCGCGCGCGATCAGGTCTTCCGCCTTGGCCTTGCTGCGATTCCAGACCGTCACCGTGAAGCCGGCATCGAGATAGCGGCCGGCCATGCCAGCGCCCATCCGCCCAAGCCCGATGAAGGCGATGCGCGGCATGATCAGTCCACGTCCTCGACGTCGCCGGCGGTGGTGCCGAACGCGCGCTGCGCCAGCGTCGCCGCCATGAACTCGTCGAGGTCGCCGCCGAGCACGCCCGAGGTGTCGGAGGTCTGCACTCCCGTGCGCAGATCCTTCACCATCTGATAGGGCTGCAGCACGTAGGAGCGGATCTGGTGGCCCCAGCCGATGTCGGTCTTGGCGGCCTGGTCAGCCGCGGCCTTCTCCTCGCGCTTCTTCAGCTCGATCTCGTAAAGCCGCGCGCGCAGCATGTCCCAGGCCTGGGCCCGGTTCTTGTGCTGGGAGCGGCCGGCCTGGCAGACCACGGCGACACCGGTCGGGATGTGCGTGAGGCGCACCGCGGATTCGGTCTTGTTGACGTGCTGGCCGCCGGCGCCGCCCGAACGCATGGTGTCGACGCGGACGTCGGATTCCTTGATGTCGATCTTGATGCTGTCGTCGATGACGGGGAACACCTGCACGCTCGAAAACGAGGTGTGCCGCCGCGCGTTGGAATCGAACGGCGAGATGCGCACCAGGCGATGCACGCCGGCTTCGGTCTTTAGCCAGCCATAGGCATTGTGGCCGGAGACCTGGATGGTCGCCGACTTGATGCCGGCCTCTTCGCCCTCGGATTCTTCGAGGAATTCGACCTTGAAGCCGTGGTTCTCGGCCCAGCGCGTGTACATGCGCAGCAGCATCTGCGCCCAGTCCTGGCTCTCGGTGCCGCCGGCGCCGGCATGGACTTCGAGATAGGAATCGAAGCGATCGGCCTCGCCCGACAAGAGCGCCTCGAGCTCGCGCCGCGCCACTTCCTTCTTGAGGTTCTTGAGCGCAGCTTCGGCCTCGGCCACGACGCCATCATCGCCCTCGGCCTCGCCGAGCTCGATCATGCCGATGTCGTCTTCGAGCTCCTGCTCGACCTTGCCGATGCCGGACAGCGAATCCTCGAGGGAGGTTCGCTCCTGCATCAGCTTCTGGGCCTTCTGGGGATCGTTCCAGAGGTTGGGATCTTCAGCGAGCTTGTTCAGCTCCGCGAGGCGCGCCGTCGATTTCTCGACGTCAAAGATGCCTCCTCAGCAGCCCGACTGACTGCTTGATCTCTTCTACCAACCGTTCGATTTCGGCGCGCATGTCGTTCTCTGATCTCGCGGAATCCCGCGTGCAATTCGAGAGGGGGATGTAGCGGCGGCGGCTGCAAAGCGCAACCGCCGGAACCGTGATCGTGGGCTTATCCGCGGCCTACCACAATCCGCCGGTACCCGGCCGCATCAGAAAGCCGGAATCCGGCTGCTGCTGCGCCGACATCGGCATACCGCCGCGTCCGTCGGCGTCGGCGACGCCGATGACCGAATAATTGTCCGGCGGCGCCGTGCCCGGCTTGAAGGCTTCGAGGATGGTTCCGCCGGTCTCGCCGGGGCCGGCGCGCATGCCGGTCTTGGCAACGACCCGCACCAGCTTGATGCCGGCCGGCACCTTGATCGGAACCGCGGGCATGTCGGCGAGCGCGAGCTTGAGGAAGTCACGCACGATCGGCGCGGCGAGATGGCCGCCGGTCGCGGCATTGCCCCTGCCGAGCGGGCGCGGCTTGTCGAAACCCATATAGACCGCGACCGCG
>JAEYTQ010000173.1 GCA_023433965.1 Pseudomonadota bacterium
ATCCCGCACACCGATTGACTCGGACCCTTTTCTGCTCAGCGCTCAACTGCGACCATCGTGGCGGAGCATGTGCTTGTCTATACGGGTAGGCCAGCCAAAGCAATTTCTAGCTTCGGGATCGAGGTCGTTGACGCCCTCGCGATAGCAGAACAAGTCGACCTCCGACTTCGGAGGCAGAGACTTGCTCTGCGCTACACTTGCAGACGGCTCCGGGCCACGTTCGGAGATGTGCGTCGTTAGGTTGACGAAGGTCCTTCAACAGTCTTCCAATACGAGTCCTTGCGGATCACCTCGTCCGCGCGAAAAGTGTAAGAGTCACATCCTCGGACCTCGATCTTTTTTCCATCGCCTGAAGTGCCCGTTAGCGTCCATTTTGAGATTCCCGTGTTTGCCATCGTATCCACAAAATGCTCGGCGTCGCCGTCGTGTACTTCCGGCAGGCCTTCAAAGCGCGTCGCGAGCCCGTCTCGTACGTTGCGTTGCCCTCGAAGCGGGAGCCAGGGCGGACGAGGCCCGGCGGAAGCCTTCGTCGGATCTCTTTGCTTGAGCCATGTACGCCTGGCCGAGCTCAACGACGCGGAGCCCCATAGGTCGGTGGCGGTGCCTGCACTGTCGGCGCGGCCGCCACGAACAGCTCATCCTTGCTGCCCGTGAGCGGCGGATAGATACGCTTGCGGTTGATGGTCTCTTTGGTCGCCTTTGCGGCGGCGCCGGTGGCGCGCACCTCGCGGTCCCAGCCTTCGGTGTAGAGCGCACCCCAGCCGCCGAGATCGAGCACGGTGACGTACCAGTCGATCCGCAGCGGCAGCATTGGCAAGCCGGCGAGATCGGCGACCACGTTGTGACCGGCGAAGCGGCCCATGGGGCGCGCGAACTGGCAGGACATCACGGTCGGATGCAAGCCGTCGATTACGCTGGAGGCGACGTCGCCGGCCGCGAACACGCCAGGCACATCCGCAAGGCGCATGAAGGGATCGACCGGCAGCCGCCCGAGGCGATCGCGCGCGCTGGCAAAGCTCCCGGCCAGCCGGCTCGCACGCATTCCGGCGCACCAGATCACCGTCTGCGCCGCAACGAACTCGCCCGAGCTGAGGTGCACACCAGCCGCCTCGACGGACGCGACACGCACGCCAAGGCGTGTCTCGACCTCCAATGACGACAACGCCCTCTCGATGACGGGACGCGCATGCGCGCCGACAGTGGCACCGACTGCCGGATTGGGATCAACCAGGATGACGCGCCGGCTGCCGGTGATGCCGGCGCGGGTCAGCCTGTCCGGCATTTCGGCGGCGACCTCGATGCCGGTGAAGCCGGCGCCGACCACCACCACCGTCGAGCGTCCCGGTGCCGGCACGCTGCGTCCGAGCGAGACGAGATGATCCTCGAGGCGCAGCGCCGCGGCATAGGTGTCGACGTCGAAGGCATGCTCGGCAAGGCCGGGAATTTCGGGACGCATCACCTCGCTGCCGAGCGCCAGCACGAGGCGGTCATAGTACAGCGTCTCTTCGCCGTCGCCGGTGACCAGGGAGATTTCGCGCCGCGCGGGATCGATGGCCTCGACCTCGCCGATCCCGTGGCTCACGCCGATGGGACCGAGGAGTTGCGGCAGCGGCAGCGCGACCTCGCTGAGATCGGCCTCGTAGTTGCGCACGCGAATGTTGTGATAGGGATTGCGATCGATGAGGCGGATCTCGATATCACCGTCGGCACCGATCTCGTCACGCTTGCGCGCGGCACCGATGGCCGCCCACAGACCTGCGAATCCAGCGCCCAGCACGACGATACGCGCCATGTCCGTTGACTGCTTTCCCAAGACATCGACAGGCGATCGAGCAGCCTGCCCATATGGGTCAATATAGCCTATCCGGGGAAACGGACCAACCGCGGCGGCCGCGATACCCCGCGAACCAATGAAGAAGGAGCGCTATCGGACTTACGCCTCGCGCAATTCCGAGGGCGTCGCGCCGAAGCGCTTGCGGAACGCGCGGTTGAAGTAGGACAGGTCGGAAAAGCCCGAGGAATGCGCGATGTCGCTGATCTTGCGTGCCCTCGCGCGGGGATCGCCGAGCAGCTTGCGCGCATGGAGCAGGCGTTGCTCCAGCACGAATTCGGTGAAGGTGGTGCCGGCCTGCTCGAACAGGCGCTGCGCCTGGCGCGGGCTGAGGCCCGACCGCGTCGCGATCTCGGACAGGCAGAGATCGTTGCGGCCGAGTGCGGCCATCACGTCGGCGCGCATCAGATCGAGACGGGCCGCCGCCTGCCCGCGCCCGCGTGCGCGGCTTGCATGCTCGGCGTCGGTGCCGAGCAAGAGGCCGACGAGGTCGACCATGTGCTGCGCGGTCAGCCGCTGTCCGACCGCATCGAGATGCGGCGCGTGGTTGGCGGCGAGCGCGTGGTAGCGGAAGATGGTCTCGGCGACGACGCCGTCGACGAGCACCTGCGCGAGCTTGTCCTCGGCGCGCGGGCTGATGTCGAGCAGCGCGCGGCGCGGCATGCGGATGGTGGTGAAACGGTCGTCTGCGGTGTGGCCGACGGTGCCGGTGACGGCCATGTCGACGAGCACCATCTGGGCCGGCGCGAGTTCCACGGTGTGACCGTTCTGCCCGACGCGGACGAGCCCGGCATGGGCCGCGATCAGGACGAGATCGTCGCTGCCGTCGGCGAGCTGACTCTGGGTACGGGAATATTGCGCAGAGGCGCCTTCGGGAATGCCGAGCGCGATGTTGTCGACGACGCTGATCTGGAGCCGGCAGTCGATGCTGTCGCCATGGCTCGGCCCGATATCGAGGCCGCAGCGACCGACGGCCCGCTCGCGCCAATGTTCGAATGCCGCGCCGTGCGGCAGCCCCGCATATTGGTGACGGAAGATGCCTGGCGTTCTCGCTGCATCCATCTGATGTTCTCGCCCTCTCCGGCATCGCCGACTTCAAATTCCGGGGATTTGACGCCGCGGATCGGGCGGAGGTTCAAATCGGGGCCGGAATGGGAGGGACTTGTCGGGATGCGACGATGAGATGGACCGTGGCGACGGGGCGGCTTCGTAGCCCGTCACTTCTTCGCGGGCGCCTGCGGCTGGGCCGGCGGCACGGTCTCGATCAGCTTGCCAGAAAACACCGGGGCCGAGGTCGGCCGGCCATCGGGCGAACCGCCGGCCTGCTCGACGGTGACGGCATAGGTGGCGGCGTTGACGACCTCGGCATCGTAGGAGGCGAGCAGCGGACGCGCGGTGAATTCCCCCGCCTCGATGACTCCGAGCGAGCGCGGCTGCGGCAGCTTGTCCGAGATCAGCCAGAGCTCGAAGCTCTTGCCGGGCTCCGGCGTCGCGCCGACCTTTCGCACCGTGAAATTCCGTGTCGCGCCGTCGACGGTGAGGATGAAGGCGGGGCCGCCGCCCTGGCCCTGCAGCAGCGCAACATATTGCGCCGAGGCGGCGAGCGGCGCGGCCGGGATCTTCACCTCGACGGTCTGGATGCGCGCGGGCGGACGCAAGGCGCCCGGCAGCACCTCGGGCATGAATATCTGGAGCGACAGCGTCAGCAGCAGTGCGGCGGCAAGCGCGCCGGCGGCCGACGCAACGGCGCGCCAGCGCTTCACGCGGCTCTCGAGACGGATCACATTGCCGTCGTCGGTCACCGGCGCCTGCGGCGCGCGTACAACGTCGCGATCGGGGGCGTGGACTTGCGGGATGAATTGCGGCGCGATGTCGGGGATCGCGTCGGGTTCGGGACGCGGCGGCGCAGACTGCTCTGCTTCCGGATGCTGCACCGGCGCCAACGGCGAACTCTCGGTCGAGGAGACCGCAGTCTCCGGCGAGGATAGCTCCGGCACCGGCGGTGGCGAAGCCTCGGCGACCGCGGGCGGCTCCTGCGCAGCGGCGATGCGCGCGATCTCGGACCTGATGTTCTCCCAAACGATCGGACGCGGTTCGACCGAGCCGACCATCTGGTTGAGCACGCCGAGCCGATAGGACCAGGCCTGCACGATCGCGGCGAACGCTTCGTCCACCGCTATCATGGTCTCGACCTGCGCGCGCTCGTCGGCGTCGAGCGTCCCCAGAGCATATTCCGCGGCGAGCGCGATAT
>JAEYTQ010000449.1 GCA_023433965.1 Pseudomonadota bacterium
ATCGAGACCGTCGGCAGGAAGCCGATGCCGGCGCCGCGTTCGACGGCATAAAGCACGCCTACCGAGGAATTGGTCTTGATCCCGACGATGCCTTCCAGCGACTGCAATCCGAGCACACGCGCATAGGCGCCGTCGTCGACTTGCGGTGCGCTCTGCTTGATGATGCGGTGGTTCTGCAATTCGGCGAGCGTCGCGGGTACCCCGTAGAGGCTTTCATACTCCTTGGAGACGAACGGATAGATGTGCAGGCGGCCGAGCTTGGCGACGATCAGATCGGGATTGGTCGGCGGTTCGAGCTGGATGGCGATATCGGATTCGAGCCGCGCGACGTCGGCCTGCTCCATCGCGCAGCGCAGGTCGACCGTGATCTTGCGGTAGGTCTTCTGGAAATCGATAAGCCGCGGCAGGATCCAGAAATTGCCGGGGCCTTCCGTCACCGCGACGCGCACGGTGCCTGTCATGTCGTTCGACGATCGCGAGGCGCGGCGGAAGACGTTGAACGCATGACGCTCCATATGCGCAACGTCGGCGATCATTGCGGTGCCTTCATCGCTGAGCGTGAGTCCGCTCTGGTCGCGCAGGAACAGCTTGCACCCGATGCTCTCTTCGAGCCGGTCGATGCGGCGCATCAGGGTGGTCGAGGTGAGACCGAGTTCTTCGGCGGCATTGCGAAAACTTTTATATTTTGCGCACGCTAAAAACAGCTTCAAATCGTCCCAGGACGCATCCAGGGCTTCTTCACGGTGCTGCATCATCGCAGCACCCCGGTGCAATAACTGCTGCATACTCCTGATCCCCAGCCGCTAAGCTCATCGGCATAGCGGGGCATGAAAGCCTCGAACGATAGAGGCGTGACATGAGTATGGAAAGGGGCTCGTTTGCCGCAAGACATCATTTCGATGCCTTGCCGCTGAGCCCGGATGTCGATGTTCGCTGCGCACAATTTTCCGAAATTGCGGCGCTTTCGGAGATGGCGCGCCGGCTGGTGCCCGGCGTGCAGATCGGCACGGCGGAGCTTGCGAGATACTTCACGCTCGATCCCGAGAGTATTCTGGCGTTCAGCCGGAAAGGCAAGCTGGTCGGCGGCATGGCCTTCCTGTTTCTCAATGACCGCGGACACGATGCGCTGCTGCTCGACGAGATCTGCCTCACCGCGCCCGAGACGCGTTATCTCGCGTCGGCGAACGAAGACGTCGCAGCCATCTACATCTGGGCGATCGCAGCGACCGGCCGCGGCATCGCCGGTCTCGGCAAGGCCGCGGCTCATCTGCGGCAGATAAGGTTTCGCGGCGCGGATTGCTATGCGCAGCCATCAACGGAGGCCGGACGCGACATCATGAAGGCGACAGGCTTTGCGCCTGTCCCGAGCTTCCAACCCGACCTTTGGTGCTACGAGCGCCCTTGGCATCGGCACCCCATCCGCATGCCGGGCGCGATCATCCAGTCAAGGAGCTTTGCAGATGCACGGTACTAGGATTCCCCTCGCCAAGCCCTGTTCCCGCGCCATCACCATCCGCCTGGCGCGCGATCCAAGCGATCTCATGCTCGTCACCGCAATCCGCTCGGCGGTCTATCTCGCCGAGCAGGATTGTCCGTTCGAGGAGGAGTTCGACGGCAACGACATGGTTGCCGCGCATTTCATCGGCTTCGTCGGCAGCGAGCCTGCGGGCTGCCTGCGGGTGCGCTTCTTCGGCGATTTCGCCAAGGTGGAGCGACTGGCAGTGCGCCACCAGTACCGCCGCTCACGCGTCTCGTTCAAGCTGGTGCAGGCCAGTGTCGACTACGTGAAGCGCAAGGGTTTTCGCAAGATTTACGGCCAGGCGCAGGACCGGCTGGTCGATTTCTGGGCTCATTTCGGCGCCAAGCCGCTCGGTCACAACCGCAAGATCACCTTCTCGGATTTCTCCTACACGGAGATGCTGCTGGAGATCGAGCCGGGCCCGGACGCCATCACGCTCGACAGCGATCCCTATGTGATCATCCGGCCCGAGGGCGATTGGGATCGGCCTGGCGTGCTCGATGCCTCCGCGGGGCGGGCGGTGACCTCACCGCTGCGGGACCTCGCTCTCGCCGATGGCTGAAACAGGTGCAGCTGCGCGCAACACTATGCTGGCTTCCATGCACGATGATCCGCCGATGCTGGTCTGTGCGGATCTCCAGGTCGAGTACCTGACCCCGGGGCGCCGCCATGTCATCGTGGACGGCGATGCGACGACGGCGCGTTGCCTGGAACTCCTGACGCTGTGGCGCAGCAATCTGTGGCCCGTGATGCATCTGAAGCGCATCGCGCAGGCCGCCTGGTTCAATCCGTCATCCAGGCTGACCGATTGGATCGCACAGACCAGGCCGCGGCCTGGAGAGATGACGTTCGAGCACCCGCTGCCGTCGGCCTACAGTTCGGCGCGGTTTGTGGATCACATGTCCAGTATCCGGACGATGCGCTGCATTCTGATCGGGTTTTCCCTGGACGAGACCATCCTGGCCACCGCCGTCGAGGGTTTTCACCGCAGCCATCGTTACCACGTGGTCACTGACGCCGTGGCTTGCCGGCAACCGGGCTCGGACGATGCCGCCCCCTACAGGCATGCGGTAGTGAATGTGATCGCGAATTTTGCTACAATCCAATCCAGCGCCGAACTGATCAAAGCCAGCGGCGCCGTTGCGGCTTAGGCGGCCGCGACCGGTGGATGGGGTGGGAATTGTCGCGGGGAGACGAGCTCAAGGAGCTGGCGAGCGATCTGACGCGTGCCGCCGAGCGGGCGCGCAGGCTTGGCCTGCCCACGACGGTCTATTTGCTCTCGATGGTGCTGGTCGAGGTAAGGGAAGCCGTCGCCGCGAGCGATGAAGGGGACGACGACGGCGCAGCGTGAGCTGGCCGGGTCGCGTTCTGTGATGTCCAGTCCTGTCATGTGCGGCTTTGTGCATCGCTGCTGAGCGCTTGCCGCCCACGAATTGGCGTTGCAAGTTTTGCGCTCTGGCAATAGCCAAGGACTCGAGCCAAGTGCTGCCATCGCGTGACGACGCCGGCTCTGCCCGCGACGCGACGCTTTCAAGGATCTTCGCAAATGTCCATGCTGCCCAACTCGCAAGAAGCCCGGGATGTGGCCTACCAGCTCCATCCCTACACCAACGCACGCACCCATCAGCAGGCGGGTCCCCTGGTGATCGAACGCGGCGAGGGCCCTTACGTCTTCGACGCGAGCGGCAAGCGCTATTTCGAAGCCATGGCGGGCCTGTGGAGCGTGGGGCTCGGCTTCAACGAGAAGCGGCTGGTCGAGGCGGCGCACAAGCAGATGCAGGCGCTGCCGTTTTACCACACGTTCTCCGCCAAATCGCACGGTCCCTCGATCGACCTCGCCGAGAAGCTGGTCGCCCTCGCGCCCGTGCCGATGAGCAAGGTGTTCTTCACCAATTCCGGTTCGGAAGCGAACGACACGGTGTTGAAGCTGATTGCCTATCGCTCCAACGCGCTCGGCCAGCCCCAGCGCAAGAAGGTGATCAGCCGGATGCGCGCCTATCACGGCGTCACCATCGCGTCCGCGAGCCTCACCGGTCTGCCGAACAACCACCGCTCGTTCGACCTGCCGCTGCCGAACATCCTGCACACGGGCTCGCCGCACTTCTACAAGGACGCCGCCCCCGGCGAGAGCGAGGAAGCCTTTGCGAGCCGCCGTGCCGAGGAGCTCGACGCGCTGATCCAGAAGGAAGGGCCCGATACGATCGCCGCGTTCTTCGGCGAGCCGGTGATGGGGGCGGGCGGCGTCGTCGTTCCCCCCGCGACCTATTGGGACAAGATCCAGGCCGTGTTGAAGAAATACGACATCCTGCTGGTCGCCGACGAGGTGATCTGCGGCTTCGGCCGCACCGGCAAGATGTTCGGCTGCGAGACCTACGGCATCAAGCCGGACGCGATCGTGGTCTCCAAGCAGATCACTTCGAGCTATTTTCCGCTGTCTGCGATCATCCTCAACGACCGCATGTTCGAGCCGATCGCCGACGAGAGCAACAAGATCGGCGTGCTCGGCCACGGCTTCACCGCGGGCGGCCATCCCGTCGGCTCGGCCATTGCTCTCGAGAACCTCAAGATCATCGAGGAGCGGGGTCTAGTCGCGCACGCCGCTGAGCTCGGCGGCTACATGCAGGGCAAGCTGCGGGAGCTGGCGAGCCATCCGCTGGTCGGCGAGGTCCGCGGCGTCGGCATGATCGCGGCGCTCGAGCTCGTGCTCGACAAGGGGCGCAAGACCGCCGCCAGCACGCCCGGCGCCGTCGGGGGCATCGCCAGCCGCATGCTCCAGGAGCGCGGCGTGATCTCGCGCAACATGCTCGACGCCATCGCCATCTGCCCGCCGCTGATCACGACCAAGGCGCAGATCGACGAGCTGGTCGCGGCGATCTCCGGCGTGCTGAACGACATGAAGGGCGAGGGGGCGAAGCTGACGCCGGCGTAAGCGGCGGCATCGGAGATGGTGGACCCTCACCCTGAGGAGCGCGCTCCTTGCGCGCGTTTCGAAGGGCGAAGCCACCAGCCGGGCCTTCGTCCTTCGAGATGCGCGTTCCGCGCTCCTCAGGATGAG
>JAEYTQ010000476.1 GCA_023433965.1 Pseudomonadota bacterium
TCACCGATGCAGGGCAGGGACGTGATGCCCTTCTTGATGAGTGCCGCAGGCGGCTGCATGTTCACGACTTCCGCGCCGCCCGGATATCCGATCGGTCCGACGCCGCGCACAAACAGCATGCAGTGCTCGTCGATGTTCAGCGATGGATCGTCGATGCGATGGTGATAGTCCTCTGGACCCTCGAAGACGATGGCCCGGCCCTCGAAGGCGTTGGGACTCTTCGGATCCGACAGATAGCGATCGCGGAATTCCTTCGAGATCACGCTGGTCTTCATGATCGCGGAATCGAACAGGTTGCCGCGCAGAACCACGAAGCCGGCATCCTTCACCAGCGGCTTGTCATAGGCCCAGATCACGTCGTTGTCGGGCTCCGGCGCATTCTTGCAGTTCTCGCCGATGCCGCGTCCGTTGACCGTGACCGCATCCTCGTGGATGCGCTTGTGCTTCATCAATTCGCGCACCACGGCGGGCACGCCGCCGGCACGGTGGAATTCCTCGCCGAGATAGAAGCCGGCTGGCTGCATGTTGACCAGCAGCGGCACGTCGTGGCCGACCTTCTGCCAGTCCTCGATCGACAGCTCGACGCCGATATGGCGGGCCAGCGCATTGATGTGGATCGGCGCGTTGGTGGAGCCGCCGATCGCGGAATTGATCACGATGCAGTTCTCGAACGCCTTGCGGGTCAGGATGTCCGAGGGCTTCAGATCCTCCCAGACCATCTCGACGATGCGTTTTCCGGTCTCGTAGGCGATCTGGCCGCGTTCGCGGTAGGGCGCCGGGATCGCCGCGCAGCCCGGCAGCGAGAAGCCGAGCGCTTCGGCGAGGCCGTTCATGGTCGAGGCCGTGCCCATGGTGTTGCAATGGCCGACCGAGGGGGCCGAGGAGGCCACGATCTCCATGAACTCTTCATAGCCGATCTCGCCGGCGGCGAGCCGTTCGCGCGATTTCCAGACGATGGTGCCGGAGCCGGTGCGCTCGCCGGCATGCCAGCCGTTGAGCATCGGGCCTCCCGACAGGACGATGGCCGGCAGGTTCACGGTGGCGGCCGCCATCATGCAGGCCGGCGTGGTCTTGTCGCAGCCGGTGGTCAGCACCACGCCGTCGAGCGGATAACCGTAGAGGATCTCGACCAGGCCGAGATAAGCGAGGTTGCGGTCAAGCGCCGCGGTGGGGCGCTTGCCGGTCTCCTGGATCGGGTGGGTCGGGAATTCCATCGCGATGCCCCCGGCCTCGCGGATGCCTTCGCGGACGCGGTGCGCGAGCTCGATATGGTGGCGGTTGCAGGGGGAGAGGTCGTTGCCGGTCTGGGCAATGCCGATGATCGGTTTGCCGGATTGCAGCTCGGCGCGGGTGAGGCCGTAGTTCAAATAGCGCTCCATATAGAGCGCGGTCATGCCCGGATTATGCGGGTTGTTGAACCATTCCTGCGAACGGAGATGGCGGCGAGAGCCGTTATTGCCGGCGGCATGCCCATTGGTTGGATTCTTTGTCATTGGTTTCTCCTGCAATGCAAACGCACTGGCGTCCGTCTCACGGTATCGGCATGCACGATGCCCGATGGCGCGAGCGATGATCTGCCGTACCGCTGGCGGGTCGTTTCCTCACGAGTCCGATACTAGTCGGGGCTACTTGGTAACGCTATCATTTTGTTCGCCGTACCCAGGCCCGATACGGCTGGCCGACCGTCCGGGCGCCGTGCCAACGAGCTCTGCCGCTCGATCACCTTGAAGCCGAGATCGAGCACCGGCTGCTCAGGACGTTGCCCTTCGATCGCATTGATCAGCATGGTGGCGGCCGTCTTCCCCATCTCGTAGCGATTGGTGCGCACGCTGGTGAGAGTGGGGACGGCGGAGGCCATGAATTCGAGGTCGTTGAAGCCGACGATCGCGATCTGCCCGGGCACTGCGATCTCCCGGCGCCGGCACTCGAACAACACGCCGAGCGCGAGGTCGTCGTTGGCGCAGAACACCGCATCGATGTCGGGCTCGCGCGCCAGCAGATCGGTGAACAGTGCTCCACCCAGCGTCACCGACGTCGGGGTCGCCGTCGTGACGACGAGGCGCTGATCGAACAGGGCTGCGTCCTTCATCGCCGACACATATCCGTCCAGCCGCCGCTGCACCCGGGGATCCATGCGTGCGCCGACGAAACCGATCTTGCGGTGACCTTGCTCGAACAGGTGCGCAACCGCCGCGCGGGCTGCGTCATAGTGCGAAAAGCCGATCATCATGTCGACCGGCTCGGGGCCAATCTCCATGATCTGCACGATCGGGCAGTCCGCGGCTTGAAGCATCGCGCGGGACTCCGCGGTCTGGTCGATGCCGGTGACGATCAGCCCAGCCGGCTTCTGCGCCAGAAACAGGCGCAGCAACTTCTCCTCCTGGAGAATGCTGTAGCGCGTGTTGGACAGCTGGATCGAATAACGGCTGCCTTCGGACGCGTCATAGATGCCGCGCAGCACGTCCGAGAACACGTTGTTGGTGAGAGAGGGGATCAATACACCGATGACTTCGGTGCGTTGCGAGGCCAGTGCGCGTGCCGCGAGGTTGGGCACATAGCCGAGCTCCTTGGCGGCGCTCTCGACCCGGGTTCGTTTGGCGACCGACAGGGCCTCGGGATTGCGGAAGAAGCGGGACGCGGTAATCGGGCTGACGCCGGCAAGCTCGGCCACTTCGGCCAGCCGGATTTTGCCTGACTTGGTGCGTTTTCGACCCATTTGCTGCTCTTAACACAGTCAGTCCCGCAAACAAAGGAACGTTGACAGCGCTACCAGCACCGACTAACCAAAGACAAATTGCCAAAGCCGCACAAAATACCGACAATGTCGCCCGCTAAGATCGGGCCTGGTTCGGTAAAGTCCGAAAAACAAGACGGTTGCGGCGCCAGGGAGCGTCGTGAACTTTCGAGGAGGGAGCTAGATGTCGTCTGTGCAAATCCGCGACGTGCGAAAATCGTTCGGCAATTTTGAAGTCCTGCACGGCGTGACGATTCCGATCGAAGACGGCCAGTTCGTCGTCCTTGTCGGCCCCTCCGGATGCGGCAAGTCGACGCTTCTGCGCATGCTCGCCGGACTCGAGAACATCACGTCCGGCACGATCTCGATCGGCGACCGCGTGGTGAACAATGTCCAGCCCAAGGAGCGGGACATTGCGATGGTGTTCCAGAACTACGCGCTCTATCCGCACATGACGGTCGCCGACAACATGGGCTTCTCGCTCAAGCTTCGGAATGCGAGCGCCGACGAGATCAACAAGCGCGTGAAGCGCGCCGCCGAAATTTTGGCGCTGTCGCCGCTGCTCGAGCGCTACCCCCGCCAGCTCTCGGGCGGCCAGCGCCAGCGCGTCGCGATGGGCCGCGCCATTGTGCGCGATCCGCAGGTGTTCCTATTCGACGAGCCCTTGTCGAACCTCGACGCCAAGCTGCGCGTCGCGATGCGCACCGAGATCAAGGAGCTGCATCAGCGGCTGAAGACGACCACCGTCTACGTCACCCACGACCAGATCGAGGCCATGACCATGGCCGACAAGATCGTCGTCATGCATGACGGCATCGTCGAGCAGATGGGCACACCGCTCGAACTGTACGACAAGCCCGACAACCAGTTCGTTGCCGGCTTCATCGGCTCGCCCGCGATGAACTTCCTCAAGGGCCATGTGCGCGTCAACGGCGTCGCCACCTTCGAGGGGCCGAACGGCGTCAAGCTGCCGCTCAAGACCGCGCCGGCCAATTCCGACGGCCGCCCTGCGGTCTATGGCGTGCGGCCCGAGCACTTCACCATCGCCGATGACGGCGCCGAGGCCGAGATCATCGTGGTCGAGCCGACCGGCTCGGAGACGCAGGTGTTCGCCAAGCTCGGCGGCGAGCAGGTCGTCGCGGTCTTCCGCGAACGCCACCAGTTCAATCCGGGCGACAAGGTACGGCTGAAGCCGGAGCCGTCGCTGGTCCATCTGTTCGATGACGCGACAGGCAAGCGCATGAATGCCTAGCGCGGAAGACGACCAGGCATAAGACGACAAAAAGCATCACAGGGAGGACACCATGCAAGACTTCACTCGCCGATCTCTGCTCCAAGGTGGCACGGCTTTGGCTGCGACCGGCATGCTGACGGGGCCGGCACTGCTTGATTTCGCCAAGGCCTGGGCGCAGAGCGCGCCGTGGAAGGCCGAGCCCGGCGCCAAGCTGACCGTGATGCGCTGGAAGCGCTTCGTGCCGGCGGAAGACGATGCGTTCAACGCGATGGTGGCGGCGTTCAAGACTGCCACCGGCACCGAGATGAACGTGTTCAGCGAATCCTTCGAGGACGTGCAGCCGAAGGCCTCGGTTGCGGCCAATACCGGCTCGGGGCTCGATCTCGCCTGGGGCCTGCATACGCTGCCGCAGCTGTTCCCCACCAAAGTGCTGAAGATGAACGACGTCGCCGATTATCTCGGCAAGAAATATGGCGGCTGGACCGATGCGGCCGCCAAGACCTGCAAGCAGGGCAACGACTGGCTCGGCATTCCCGTCGCCACCAACGGCGGCTACATGACGTACCGCAAGTCGGCGCTCGAAAAGGCCGGCTTCAAGGAATTCCCGAAGGACTTCCCGGGCTTCCTCGAGATGTGCAAAGCCCTGAAGAAGAACAACACGCCGGCGGGCTTCGCTCTCGGCCATGCCTCGGGCGACGGCAATTCGTGGC
>JAEYTQ010000501.1 GCA_023433965.1 Pseudomonadota bacterium
CTATGGCGCCGCCATCGACGGCGGTGTGGTCGATCTGACCAGGCGTATCGGCCGCGACCATTCGGATCTGAAGGCGCTGATCGCGGCCAACGCGCTCGCGGATGCGCGGCAAGCCGTCGCCGGGCAGAAGCCGGACTATGCGCTGGACCAACTCGTGCTCCTGCCGCCGGTGCTGACGCCGGAAAAGCTCTGGTGCATCGGCGTCAACTACGCCGAGCGCAATGCGGAATACAAAGACAATTCCGACCTGCCCAAGTATCCGAGCCTGTTCGTGCGCAGCATCTCGTCCATGACGGGCTCCGGGCAGCCGCTGGAGAAGCCCAAAGTCTCGGACCAGCTCGACTATGAAGGCGAGCTCGTCATCGTGATCGGGCAGGGTGGGCGTCACATCCCGCGCGAGCAGGCGTGGTCGCACATCTTCGGCATGACGCTGTGCAACGAGGGCACGATCCGCGACTGGCTGCGCCACGGCAAGTTCAACGTCACGCAAGGCAAGAACTTCGATCGCTCCGGCAGCATCGGTCCATGGATCGTGACGGCCGACGAGCTCGACCCACGCGGGCCGCACGACATCGTCACGCGTGTGAACGGCGAAGTGCGGCAGCAGGATACGACCGAGCGGCTGATGTTCCCGTTCGATTTCCTGATCTCCTATCTCTCCACCTTCGCGACCTTGAAGCCCGGCGACATGATTGTGACGGGCACGCCGACCGGAGCCGGCGCGCGCTTCGATCCGCCCCGTTGGCTGAAACCCGGCGACGTCGTCGAGGTCGAGTCCAGCCGCATCGGCGTGCTCGGAAACACCGTAGCGGCGGAGCAGTAGACCATGCTGGATGCTGCCACCATCGAACGGCTCGCCACACGCCTCGACGAGGCCGAGCGCACCAAGACACTGATCCCGATGTTCTCGAAGGAGTATCCGGATTTCAGCATCGAGGACGCCTACGCCGTCCAACGCGCCTGGACCAAGCTCCAACTCGGTCGCGGCCGCGTCATCAAAGGGCACAAGATCGGGCTCACCTCGAAGGCGATGCAGAACGCGGTCGGCATCGCCGAGCCGGACTACGGGGTACTGTTCGCCGATATGTTCTATGCCGACGCCACACCGATTCCGTTCGACCGCTTTCACGCGCCGCGGATCGAGGTCGAGCTCGCCTTCGTGCTAAAGGCGCCGCTGCGCGGGCCGGATTGCACCATCTTCGACGTGCTTAACGCCACCGACTACGTCACGCCGGCGCTGGAAATCCTGGAGACGCGCATGCATCGCGTCGACCCAGAGACGGGCAAGACGCGCAAGGTGATGGACACGATCTCGGACAACGCCGCGAATGCCGCGCTGGTGCTCGGCGGCCGGCCGATCCGTCCGATGGACGCGGACCTGCGCTGGATCGGCGCGCTGCTGTTCCGCAATGGCGAGGTCGAGGAGACCGGGCTTGCGGCCGGCGTGCTCAATCATCCCGCCAACGGCATCGCCTGGCTTGCCAACCGCCTCGCGCCGCATGACGAGCATCTCAAAGCCGGGGAGGTCGTGCTGGCGGGCTCGTTCACGCGTCCTGTCGACATCCGCCGCGGCGACACCTTCCACGCCGACTACGGCGCCTTCGGCTCGGTGTCGTGCCAGTTCGTCTAACGCAACAACAAGCAGGGAGCGCACCATGAATGGTCATACGCGGCGCAGGAGCATCCATATCGGCGGCTTCAAGCACGTCAATCCGATCCCGAACGCCTGCCGCATCGGTAATCTCGTGATGTCCGGCGTCATCCTTGGCCGCGATCCCGCGACCAATGCGATGCCCGAGAGCCTCGATGCGCAATGCGCCAACATGTTCGCGCATATGAAGGCGACGGTGGAGGCCGCCGGCGGCTCGACCTCCGACATCATCAAGATGACGGTGTGGCTGAAGGACCGCTCGCAGCGCGGCCCGGTCAATGTCGAGTGGCTGAAGATGTTTCCGGACGAGCATTCGCGGCCCGCGCGCCATGCGCTGCCGATGGACAACATGGACGGCGGCGCGCTGGTGCAGTGCGATTTCACCGCCGTGATCGACTGAAGGAGTCTTGCGCATGCCGACCTATCTGCCGTTCGATCCCAATCCGCGCCGTCCGATCAAGGCGCCGCCGCCGAAGACCGTCGATAGTCAGTTTCACGTGCTGGGCCCGATCGAGAAGTATCCGGAGCGTCCCGGCGCGGCCTACCGGATGCCGACCGCGACCTGGGAAGCGGCGCTGCGCATGCACAAGGCGCTCGGCATCGAGCGCGGCATCATCGTGCAGACCACCACTTACGGCGCCGACCACGCCGTCGTGCTCGACGGGCTTGCCGCGATGGGTCCGAACTATCGCGGCTGCGCCAATGCGCTGGTCTTTGCCGAAGCGAGCGATTCCTACCTCGCGACGCTGCACGATGCCGGCGTGCGCGGCGCGCGCTTCAGCTTCCGCCAGGAGCTCGGTGCCGTGCTGTCGGACGCCGATTTCGCCCGCGCCATCGCGCGTATCCGCGAGCTCGGCTGGTACGTCAAGATCCAGCCGGAGAAGGACGGCATCATGTCGAGCGTCGCCAAGTACGAAAACCTCGACGTGCCCGTGCTGATCGATCATATGGCGCGCCCCGATCCCGAAGCCGGCAGGAACGATCCGAACCTGCGCAAGATGCTCGAGCTGCTCGGCAAGGGCAACTTCTGGGTCATGCTGTCGCTCGGCGAGAAGACCTCCAAGACCGGCGCGCCCTACGACGACGTGATCCCGGTCGCGCGCGCCTATATCGAGGCGGCTGTCGACCGCTGCGTCTGGGCCAGCGACTGGCCGCATCCGGTCTCGGTCAAGCAGCCGCCGAACGATGCCGACCTGCTCGAGCTGATGTACCGCTACGCATCTGACCAGGTCGAGCTGGAGAAGATCCTGGTGCACAATCCGGCCAAGCTGTTCGGGTTTCCGGATTAG
>JAEYTQ010000687.1 GCA_023433965.1 Pseudomonadota bacterium
TTGTCGCTCATTGGCTTGCTCCGGATGCGCTGTTGTCAGCGGCTTCGTTCGTGTCGGGTTCGGGAAATAAAAAAGGCCCCGAAGAGGGCCCATGCACACCGCCTGTCTTGTGGATGGCAGCTAGCCACCCCCGGCGGTGTGCCTGGGTACGACGGCGATAAGGATTTTGGTAATAATATTACGCATGGCGGGCGCTCAGCTTCCCAAAGGTTGCGCGAAACATAGCGACCAAAGCCCGAATGTCAAGGCAATGCGGCCGTTCCCGCGCGATTTTGGCAGTGTAACCGTGTTCCCGGGGTTCGGCGAGAGGTAAATTGGGCATGGGGCGCAAATGCGCGTCGGTGCCTTCCCAATCGTCATTCCGGGGTGATGCGAAGCGTCGAACCCGGAATGACGACAGGAGTGAGCCTCTCATACCTTATAGCGCTCTGCGCTAACGACCGCCGCACCCCATCCCTTGGCCGCCTCCGGCTTCACCCATTCGAATTCCGGCAATTGGTGCCGGAACCAGGTGAATTGCCGCTTGGCGTAGTGGCGGCTGTCGGCGCGGCCGATGCTGGCGGCCTCCTCGAGGGTGAGTTCGCCGCGCAGGTGGCGGATCAGGGCCGGGACGCCGTGGGCCTTCATCGCCGGCAGCAGGGGATCGAGTTGCCTGGCGGCGAGCCGCGCGACCTCCGTGAGCGCGCCGGCGCTCAGCATGGCCTCGAAGCGAGCATCGATCCGGGCATACAGCGCGTCCCGCTCGGGCGCGAGGAACACCGCGCGAAAACTATCCCTCGGCAGCAGCGGCGGCTGGCCTTCGCGCTGCCAGTCGAGCAGCGAGCGGCCGGTCGCCTCGACCACCTCGAGCGCGCGCGCGATGCGGGTGCGGTCGCGCAGGTTCAATCGCTCGGCCGCACGCGGGTCGCGCGTGGCCAGTTCCTCATGCAGCGCTTCGACGCCGTTGCGTTCCAGCCGCGCGCGCACGTCCTCACGCACCTCGGCGGGGATCGGCGGCACCACGGAGAGACCGGCCGTCAGCGCCTTGAAATAGAGGCCGGTGCCGCCGGTGAAGATCGGCACGCGGCCTTCAATCGTCGCTTCTTCGAGCGCCTTGGCCGCGTCGCTCACCCAGGCACCGGCAGAGAAATTCACGGCCGCGTCGACATGCCCGTAGAGGCGATGCGGCACCATCGCCTCATCCGCCACCGTCGGCCGTGCCGTGATGATGCTCAGGTCGCGGTAGACCTGCATGGAATCGGCATTGATGACGACACCGCCAATGGCGCGCGCGAGGTCGAGCGCCAGCGCCGACTTGCCGCTGGCGGTCGGGCCTGCGATAAGCACGGCCTTGCTCGAATGCCCCTGGGTCACGAAAAGTTCAAATGTCCCTCGTCGCCACGCTGATCTGCAATCCCGACAACCCCGCGCTGGATTCGACCATCGTCGACGGCGCCCGCGCGGTGCTGCCACAGGCGGCGCCTGCGCACTGGCTGTTCGACGGGGTTGCCGTCGACATTCCTTTCGGCGCCGACAATAACCTCGAAGCCGACCGTCACGCCATCGAACAGCGGCTGCGCGAGCTTCGCGGCGACCTGCCCATCGACATCGTCGTGCAGCCTGTCGGCTTCAGGCGCAAGAAGCTTTTTCTCGCCGACATGGACTCGACCATGATCGGCCAGGAATGCATCGACGAGCTCGCCGATTTCGTCGGAGTGAAAGCGCATGTCGCTGCCATCACCGAGCGCGCGATGCGCGGCGAGATCGAGTTCGAGCCGGCGCTGCGCGAGCGCGTGGCGCTGCTCGAGGGCTTGCCCGCGAGCGCCGTCGACGAGGTGCTGGACAAGCGCATCACGCTGACGCCGGGCGGCCGCGCGCTGGTCGCGACCATGCGCGCGAACGGCGCCTATACCTGCCTCGTCTCCGGCGGCTTCACGCTGTTCACACGCGCGGTCGCCGCCAAGATCGGCTTCCAGGAGAACCGCGCCAACGAGCTCGTCGTACGAGACGGCAAGTTCACCGGCGAGGTCAAGGAGCCGATCCTGGGTCGCGCCGCCAAGCTCGCGACGCTGGTGGATCTGATGGAATCGTTCGATCTCGACGATATCGACTCGATCGTGGTCGGCGACGGCGCCAACGATCTCGCGATGATCCAGGCGGCGGGGCTCGGTGTGGCCTATCACGCCAAGCCGGCCGTCGCGGCCGCGGCAGCCGCGCGGATCGACTACGGCGATCTCACCGCGCTGCTCTATGCGCAGGGGTACCGGCGGGAGGAGTTCGTGGAGTCTTAGTCTCGTGCCGCTCCCGCTGCTGCCGCAGGGTGGGCAAAGGCGCGTCAGCGTCGTGCCCATCCTCTTTCTCCGACGGCGACAGGTGGTGGGCACGCTACGCTTTGCCCACCTACTGCACCGGCCCCGCGATTTACTGCACGCTCAGCGCGACGAAGCGCAGCTCGCCTTCGCCGTTGGAGACCAGCAGCAGCACCGATTTCTTGCCGTCCTTCTTGAGCTGATCGACACGCTTCTGGATGTCGGCGCCGCTGGAAACGGCCTCCTGCGCCACCTCGACGATGACGTCGCCGGCTGACAGGCGCTTCTCGGCCGCGTCCGAATTGGC
>JAEYTQ010000677.1 GCA_023433965.1 Pseudomonadota bacterium
CCGGCCTTCATCAACCTCCAGCAGTATTACGCCGAGGCCTATCTGGTCGATCGCATCAACGAGCTGCCTGGGATCGATCTGCGCTGGCGCAACAAGGTGATGGCACTCGAGCAGCGCAACGATTCCGCCGTGCTGACGATCGAAACGCCCGAGGGCGCCTATCGCCTGAACGCGCAATATGTCGTCGCCTGCGATGGTGCGCGATCCTCGCTGCGGCAGATGGTCGGCGCCGAATTCGCGGGCCAGGTGTTCGAGGATCAGTTCCTGATCGCGGACGTCATGATGAGTGCGGAATTTCCGACCGAACGCTGGTTCTGGTTCGATCCGCCGTTCCATGCCGGGCGCTCAGCGCTCTTGCACCGGCAGCCCGACGACGTCTGGCGTATCGACCTTCAGCTCAATCGCTACGCCGATCCTGTGGTCGAGAAGAAGCCGGAAAACGTGCGGCCGCGAATCGCTCGCATGCTCGGCCACGACAAGTTCGAATTCGAGTGGATTTCGCTCTACAAGTTCCAGTGCCGGCGGATGGACCGCTTCATCCACGGCCGCGTGATCTTCGCCGGCGATTCCGCGCACCAGGTCTCGCCGTTCGGCGCGCGCGGCGCCAATTCCGGGCTCGAAGACGCCGAGAACCTGTCCTGGAAGCTCGACCGTGTGCTGCGCGGCAAATCGCCCGCGAGCCTGCTGGAGAGCTATCATCTCGAACGCAGCATGGCGGCGGACGAGAACATCCGCGAATCGACGCGCTCGACCGATTTCATGGCGCCGAACTCGCACCAGGAGGCGCGGCTGCGCAAGGCGGTGCTTTCGCTCGCCAAGGAGACCGAGTTCGGCAAGCGCATGGTCAATGGCGGCCGGCTGTCGGTCCCGTGCAGCTACGACTCGCCGCTATCCTCGCTCGACGCGGAGACGTGGCGCGCCGGGCCTCCGCCTGGCTGCTCGATGCTCGACGCGCCCGTCGCATCGCGTGCCGGCGAGCAGATCTATCTGACCGATGCCTTCCGCAGGGATGGAACGGATTTCACCCTGCTGTCGTTCAGCAATGGCACGCCGATCGATGCGCCCGATGGCATCAAGGCTCTCCGCATTGGTGCCGAGGGCGGATTTGCCGATCCCTCGGGCCTGGTCGCGAAGCGCTACGGCGCCGCGCCGGGTTCCGCCTATCTGCTGAGGCCCGACGGCTATGTCGCGGCGCGCTTCCGTCATCCGACGCGCGAGGCCGTCGCCGCAGCGCTGTCGCGCGCCCAAGGCCTGAATTGAGGTTCTGGCATGCCGCTCTCCACCACCTCCAACTTCGCGCGCCCGGACGATGCCTTTCGCGCCGTCGTCGAAGCGCATCGCGGCCTGAGCGAGGAGCAGAGCGCCGATTTCGACGCGGCGCTGGTGCTGATCCTCGCTAATCATATCGGCGATGTCGACGTGCTGCGCGAGGCGATCGCGCTCGCCAGGCGCCGCATGATCGACAGCCAGCAGCAGCAACAGCAGCAACAATAACCCTGTGACCTGAAGGACGAATTGATGGCGAAGAACTTCGCATCCACCGGCGATCTCTCCGAGAAAAAGATCACCTTCTCCGAGATCGGCACCGATCTCTATGCCTTCACCGCCGAGGGCGATCCGAACACCGCCGTGATCGTCGGAGACGACGGCTGCCTGGTATTCGATGCCCAGGCGACTCCGGCAATGGCGAACAAGGTGATCGAGCGCGTCCGCGCCGTCACCGACAAGCCGATCAAATATGTCGTGCTGTCGCACTATCACGCCGTGCGCGTGCTCGGGGCCTCCGCCTATCACGCGCAGGGCATCGTCGCCTCGCAGGAGACGCACCGGTTGATCGCCGAGCGCGGCAAGCAGGATTGGGATTCCGAATACGGCCGTTTCCCGCGGCTGTTCCAGGACGCGCAGAGCATTCCCGGCCTGACCTGGCCGACGCTGACCTTCGAAGGCGAGATGACGATCTACCTCGGCAAGCGCGAGGTGCGCCTGATGCAGCTTGGCGCCGGCCACACCTCAGGCGACATCGTCGCCTGGGTGCCCGACGCGGAGGCGATGTTCTCCGGCGACCTGATCGAATATCATTCGGCTTGCTACTGCGGCGATGCGCATTTGCGCGAATGGCCGATGACGCTGAACGAGATCCGCAACTTCAATCCGAAGGCGATCGCGCCGGGCCGCGGCGACGCGCTGAAGGGCGTTGCCACCGTGCGCGAAGCCATCGCGATGACGCGCGACTTCGTCACCTCGCTCTATGGCGCGGCTGAAATCTCGGTCGCCAAGGGACGGACGCTGAAGGAATCCATGGCGGCGACGCGCGAGGTGATGGATCCGAAGTTCTCGAGCTTCGCCATCTACGAGCATTGCCTGCCGTTCAACGTGTCGCGCGCCTACGACGAGGCGTCCGGGATCGACGATCCCGTGATCTGGACCGACCAGCGCGATCAGGAAATGTGGGCGAACCTGCAAGGAGGAGGATAGTCATGAACATCAGCACCTCGCCTGACCAGATCATCCGCAGCTCGGCCCAGGTCACGCCGGGCTACATGTCCGGCTTCGGCAACTCTTTCGAGACCGAAGCGCTGCCGGGCGCGCTCCCGATCGGACGCAACTCGCCGCAGCGCTGCGCCTACGGGCTCTATGCCGAGCAATTGTCAGGCTCGCCCTTCACGGCGCCGCGCGGCAGCAATGAGCGCTCCTGGCTCTATCGCATCCGCCCCTCGGTGAAGCACTCCGGCCGTTTCGAGAAGGCCGATGCCGGCCTGTGGCGCTCGGCGCCCTGCCACGAATACGACCTGCCGATCGCGCAGCTGCGCTGGGACCCGACGCCTTTGCCGAAGGAGGAGGTCACCTTCGTCCAGGGCGTGCAAACCATGACGACGGCGGGTGACGTCAACACCCAGGCCGGCATGGCCGCGCATGTCTACCTCATCACCAAGTCGATGGTGGACCAGCATTTCTACGATGCAGACGGCGAGCTGATGTTCGTGCTGCAGCAGGGCAATCTGCGCCTCGTTACAGAGTTCGGCCGCATCGACGCCGAGCCCGGCGAGATCGTGGTGATCCCGCGTGGCGTCAAGTTCCGGGTCGAGATCCCGAACGGCCCGGCGCGCGGCTATCTGTGCGAAAACTATGGCGGTGCCTTCACGCTGCCGGAGCGCGGGCCGATCGGCGCCAATTGCCTGGCCAATGCGCGCGACTTCCTCACCCCCGTTGCGCATTACGAGGATAAGGACACGCCGACCGAGCTCTACGTGAAATGGGGCGGCTCGCTGTTCAAGACGCAGCTCGCGCATTCGCCGATCGACGTCGTCGCCTGGCATGGCAATTACGCGCCGTATAAATACGATCTTCGCACCTTCTCGCCGGTCGGCGCGATCGGCTTCGATCATCCCGATCCCTCGATCTTCACGGTGCTGACCTCGCCCTCGGAGACCGCGGGCACCGCGAACATCGACTTCGTGATTTTTCCTGAGCGCTGGATGGTGGCCGAGAACACCTTCCGTCCACCCTGGTATCACATGAACATCATGAGCGAGTTCATGGGCCTGATCTACGGCATCTATGACGCCAAGCCGCAGGGCTTCGTGCCCGGCGGCATGAGTCTGCACAATTGCATGCTGCCCCACGGCCCCGACCGCGACGCCTTCGATCATGCCAGCAACGGCGAGCTGAAGCCGGTGAAGCTGACTGGCACCATGGCCTTCATGTTCGAGACCCGCTACCCCCAACGCGTCACCGCGCACGCGGCGAACGCCGCCACGCTCCAGGCCGACTACGCCGACTGTTGGAAGGGGTTGGAGAAGCGGTTCGATCCGAGCAAGCCCTGACGTTCTTCCCCTCTCCCCTTGTGGGAGAGGGTGGCTCGCCGCGAAGCGGCGAGACGGGTGAGGGGTCTCTCCGCGAGCGAACCTCTCACATTTGCATAGGCGGACAGATCCCCTCATCCGGCGCTTCGCGCCACCTTCCCCCGCAAGGGACGAAGGGAAAAAGACCGAGCGAACAGTGACAATTCACCCCAACGACGCCAGCCTCCGCTCCTTCATCGACGTCGACCCTTCTTCCGATTTCCCGATCCAGAACCTGCCTTATGGGGTGTTCTCGACCGCGGCCAATCCGACGCCGCGTATCGGCGTGGCGATCGGCAGTTACGTGCTCGATCTCTGGGCGCTCGAGCAGGATTGCCGGCTCGACGTCGGTCCGCTCGGCGTGTTCTCCGGCCCCTCGCTCAATGCGTTCATGGCGCTCGGGCCAAAAGTCTGGAGCAAGACCCGCGTGCGGATCAGCGAGCTCCTGCGCGCCGATCATCCCGAGCTGCGCGACAACGAGGAGCTGCGCAAGCGGGCCCTGGTGCCAATGCGTGAAGCCAGGCTCCATCTGCCCTTCGCGGTCTCCGGCT
>JAEYTQ010000696.1 GCA_023433965.1 Pseudomonadota bacterium
CGCCGGAGAAGCTCACGGCGGAGGAGGTGGCGAAGCAGCCGATGTTCAAGGAGATGCCGGACTTCATCCGCCGCTACTACGAATCCGATCGTCCGATCGAGCTGCGCCCGGTCGAGCTCGGCCGCTACTTCGGCCAGAAGATCGACGACGGCCGCATCCATGTCTGGATCAAGACCGCGGCGACGCTGCCCGACGATCCGGCACTGCACATGTGCGCGCTCGCCTACGCCTCCGATTTCTCGCTGCTGGATGCGATCATGGCCCGCTACGGCCGCACCCTGTTCGACAAGCGCATGATGCCGGCGAGCCTCGACCACGCGATGTGGTTTCACCGCCCGTTCCGCGCCGACGAATGGCTACTCTACGCCCAGGATTCGCCGAGCGCGCGCGGCGGCCGCGGCTTGACCCGCGGCTCGATTTTCAAGCCCGACGGCACGCTGGTCGCCTCCGTCGCCCAGGAAGGCTCGGTGCGCGAGCGCAAGGGTTAGGCCGGCGCCCTTGCGCGGTCCACGAGCGCGAATTGCGCCATGGTCCAGGTGAAGTACCAGCGCAGCAGCCACGGAATCGGAATGATCAGAAGGCACCCGAGGCCGAATGCCAGGGTTCGCCACAACAATTGCAGGCCCGTTCCGACGAAGATGATCTCGCGCCGCGTTCCCGCGACGTGCCGACAGATCCAGCGCATCCATGCAGCCATGACCCAGGCCCAGCCGATGATCGTGAACATGGCGAGAAACATCAGGAACTGCCAGCCGATGAAGGCCCACGGGCTGCCATTGAAGGTCATCGCAATCGGCTGACCGTTCGAGCTGATATTGGCGACAACCCAACGCAGGATCATCCAGGACAGGAACGCCTGGAGCGGAATTGCCGCGAGCTGAAACAGATCGCCGTAGAGCCCGGCATAACCCAGGATCGCCAGCGCGATGAAGACGTACCAGATGTCGCCAACCTGGCCGGTGAAGCCGATGTTCGGTCGTTGCGGGACGTGGACGCGCGGGAACAGCCAGCGATAGTAGCCGGTGGCAATCCAGGGTGCCGGCACCACGACCAAGTTGCCCACCACCAGCAGGATGCACCATCCCAGAAACGACCACAGCGGCAGATCCACCGACAGCTGGCCGCGAGCGTCGTCGCTCGAAGCCGCCACCGGTGAGGCGCCGGGCACAAGGCCCGGGACCGCGCCGGCCTTTTGCCAGCCCGTCATCCCCTCGCTCCAGACCAGCGTGTCCGGGCGAACGATTCCCTTCGCGATCAGGTCGCGAAACTGGGCTTCGGGAAAGGGCCCCTTCTGCTGGCCCTCGGATGCGTGAAACCAGATCCGATCCGACATCTCGTCCGCTCGCTACCGAAGCCGGCGGCCATCACATGGCCACTTGCGAGCCGCGCGGCGCGAGCTCGGTCTGCGACGCGAACCAGTTCATGATCCAGCGATATACCCACGGGATCGGAATGATGAGGCTGCACAGGATCGCTGCCACGATGCCGCGCCACAGGATGTCGAGACCCGAGCCCTTGAACACGATCTCGCGGCGCGTGCCCTCGATGCTGCGGCAGAACCAGCGCATCTGGGCCGCTGCCACCCAGGCCCAGCCGATGATGGTGATGATCGAGATCGCAAACAGCAGATTCCAGCCGACATAGGCCCAGACCGAGCCGATGAAGCTGAGGCCGAGCGGCTGGTCGTTGGAGGCGAGGTTCGCGACCATCCACTTGATCAGAAGCCAGTACAGAACGATCTGCACGATGAACAGCAGATTGCTCAGGATCTCGCTACCGACATAGCCGAGCGCGATGGCGAGAACGATGAAGCCGAAGAACCACGGCACCAGGGTCATCGCATTGCCGGTGAAGCTGAGGTTCGGCCGCCCCGGGACCTTCACGCAGGACACGATCCATTTGGTGTACCAGACGAACAGCCACGGCACGGGAATGATGAAGCACGAGCCGATCACGAGCGCGAGCGTGCGCCAGGTGAACTCGAGGATTTCGAAATCGACCGAGAGCGATCCGCCGCTGCCGGCCGCCGCGTAGCCGCCAGTGCCGCCATAGCCGCTTCCGCCCATCCTCGGCGGGCCGCCCGCCGGGACCATCGGCGGCGCGCCGCCGCCTCCGATCAGGCCGGGAATTTCGGCGGCTTTCTGCCAGCCGGCCATGCCCTCGGTCCAAACCAGCGTATCCGGGCGCACCACGCCCTGGGCGACCAGATCGCGAAATTGTCCGTCCGGAAAGGGCCCCTGCTGCTTGCCCTCGGATGCGTAGAACCAACTCGCCATGTGCAGTCCCCCTCAAACATATTTATGTACCAGCCGGGACGCCTCGGTTCACCGCATCCATGCCAAAAATGCATTGTGAAGGATGAACGGTTGCCCTGTACAGAGGCGGCCGTTCACATGGAACGACGTTTTTCCGCTTCAATCTGCAAGTTTTTTGTGCCATTTGCCCGGAAAGATGCCAGATTGACGCTGCGCCGGGGACATACGGCGCGGCGCATCCCCGGGGAACAGGCCTGACCATGAAGCTCGTCGTCGCGATCATCAAACCCTTCAAGCTCGATGAGGTCCGCCAGGCCCTGACCGCGATCGGCGTCCACGGCATGACCGTAACCGAGGTGAAGGGTTATGGCCGGCAGAAGGGCCACACCGAGATCTATCGCGGCGCCGAATATGTCGTGAACTTCCTGCCGAAGCTGCGCATCGAGATTGCGGTCGCCTCCGACGTGGCCGACAAGGCGGTCGCCGTCATCACCGCGACGGCGCGCACCGGGCAGATCGGCGACGGCAAGATCTTCGTCACGCCGATCGACAACGCGGTGCGCATCCGTACCGGCGAAACCGACAGCGACGCTCTCTAAGATAAAATTCTTCGATCGCACCGGGCCACGACGCCAAAGCGTGCGACGTAACGACTGGGCTGGGGGAAACGACATGGCGGGATATTTGCGCCGCGCAGCTGCCATGGCTGCGGGAATCGGATTTGCGTCGCTCGTTGCCGCGCCGGCGCAAGCGGCGGCAAACGAGATCAACCCCGCCGACACCGCCTGGATGATCGTCGCCACCGCGCTGGTGCTGATGATGACGCTCCCGGGGCTGGCGCTGTTCTATTCCGGCATGGTGCGCAAGAAGAACGTGCTCGCCACCATGGCGCAGAGCCTCGCCGCGGTGATGCTGATCTCCATTCTCTGGGTCGCGTTCGGCTATTCGCTTTGCTTCGTCGGCGACGGCCCGTGGATAGGCACGCTCGACCGCTGGTTCCTCGCCGGCATGACCATGGACAGCGTCAACCCCGCGGCCAAGACCATCCCGGAATCGCTGTTCATGCTGTACCAGATGACGTTTGCGATCATCACGGTGGCGCTGGTGGCGGGTGCCGTTGCCGACCGGATGCGGTTCTCGGCCTACCTCCTGTTCTCCGTCGGCTGGTTCATGTTCGTCTATGTGCCGCTCGCGCACTGGGTGTGGGGCGGCGGCTTCCTCGGCGCCAGGGGTGTGCTGGATTTCGCCGGCGGCCTCGTCGTGCACCTTTCCGCCGGCGTCGGCGGGCTGGTTGCGGCGGCGGTGATAGGCCGGCGTCACGGCTATGGCACCGAGAACCTGGCGCCGTTCGACCTGTCGCTTGCCGTGATCGGCACCGGATTGCTGTGGGTCGGCTGGTTCGGCTTCAACGGCGGATCGGCGTTGGGAGCGAACTCGCGCGCCGTCTTTGCGATCACCGCGACCCATCTGGCCGCCTGCGCCGGCGCGCTGGCCTGGGG
>JAEYTQ010000703.1 GCA_023433965.1 Pseudomonadota bacterium
CCGGCGCCGTTTCCGCATATCGCAAGAAGGGTAAATGGGTGGCCGCGGCCAAGCAGGCGGGTCTTTCCAAGGCGGACGGCGACCGGCTGAACGACGCTGCCCAAGCATTTTTCGAGACTTGCTGTTCGGCCTGGGACGCCCTTCTTCAGGCAGCCTCCGGTCAGGTTCTCGCTGCGCTGATCGGCGAAGCCCAACCGATCCTTCAACGTTATTACGAGCACAAGCACGCCAGCGCCCAGCTTGATTTCGACGATCTTATCTATGCCGCCCGCGATCTGCTGCGCGACCATGAGTCGGTGCGTCTCGCGCTCGGGCAGCGATACGCAAAGGTCCTCGTCGACGAGTTCCAGGATACCGATCCGCTCCAGGCGGAAATCTTCTGGCGTCTGTGCGGTGACCCCGGGGACAATCCGGAGGATTGGACCGGCTTCAGGATTCGGCCTGGCGCGCTTTTCCTCGTGGCCGACCCCAAGCAGGCGATTTATCGCTTTCGCGGCGCGGATGTCGGAGCCTATGTCCAGGCGCGTACCGCTTTCGCGGATCGCTACGCCGACGGCGCTGTGTCGATCTCGACCAATTTCCGCTCCTGCGCCTCGATCCTCTCGTTCGTCAACGAGCGCTTCGAGGCGATCCTGTCAGCGGATGGTCAGCCTGGCTTCACCGCGCTCGGCCCCTTCCATGACGATCGAGCCGATGGCGTCTGCGTCGCCGCACTCGACATCGCCGTCGCCGACGAGAATGGCAAGGCCAGCGCCGAGCAGCAACGCGACGCCGAAGCCGGTGCCGTGGCGGATCTGTGTGCCCGATTGGTCGGCAGCCATCCCGTTCTGGATCGCAAAGCCGGCGCGGAACGTCCGTGTCAGCCGGGCGACATCGCTCTTCTTGCACCGACCGGTGCGGATCTGTGGCGCTACGAGGAAGCCCTCGAACGGCGCGGCATTCCCGTAGCAACCCAGGCAGGCAAGGGCCTGTTCCGCCGGCAGGAGGTGCAGGATCTCATCGCGCTGACGCGCGTGCTGGCCGATCGCCACGACACCTTGGCGCTTGGCGCGCTGCTGCGGGGTCCAGTGGTCGGGCTCAGCGAGGAAGAATTGTTGGACGTCGTCTGGGCGCTTCCGCGGCCCGAGGACGAACCTGACCGCATTCCCCGCCTCGACCTTGGGATCGATCCGGCGACAATCGCTCATCCGTTGGCGCGCGATGTGGTCGAAAAGCTACAGGCGCTCTATCGACGCGGCAACAGCACGACGCCGCACGAGCTGCTTTCGCAAGCCGTAGATGTCCTGCGACTGCGACCCATTCTGCTCGACCGTCATCGCGGTCAGGCCGAGCGCGCGCTCGCCAATGTCGACCTCTATCTCAGTCTCTCGACCAGCTACGCTGTGCGTGGCCTGCGGGCCTTCTCCGAGGCGATGACGGCGGCATGGACCGATGAGGCCCGCGCGGTCGAAGGTCGACCCGACGCGCAGGAAGAAGCCGTTGCGCTTTTCACCATGCACGCCGCCAAGGGCCTCGAATGGCCGGTAGTCATTCCCATCAATACCATGACCGGAGTGATGACGCCCGACACCGCGGTGATCGATCGCCGGACCGACACCTTCTATTGCCCAGTCCTCGGCGTCGCGCCCTCGGGTTACGACGTCGCGCGCCAGGCGGAGAAGGATGAACTCGATCGCGAACGCGTCCGCCTCTGGTATGTCGCGGTCACGCGCGCCCGGGAATTGCTGGTTCTGCCGCGGCTCGACGTCACGCCTTCTAAGTCTGCCTGGATGAATCTGGTCGACCTGTCGCTGGCTGCGCTTCCCGCCCTCGATGCGTCACATTTGCCGCTCGATCCGACCGTCGCTTTGGGTAGCGCCAGCAACAATCAGACGCGGGAGAGCTTCGCCGCTGAGGCCAAGGCGATCGCCGACCGGCAGGCGCGATTGACCTGGCTCGCACCGAGCCGCGACGAGAATGCAACTGGCACGGTATTGCAGCAGAAGGAAGCCGACATCTGGATCAGCTCGGATGATGGCCCTTCCGCTGAGCCCCAGGCCCCCGCTCCTGTGCAAGGAGGCCGCGAACGCGGCCTCATCCTGCATAAATTGATGGAAGAGATCCTGACCGGGGAGACCGATGAGAGTCGTTCGGCGCTCGCCGCACGGGCTGAGGAGCTTATCCGGGTCATTGGCAAGATCCCCGCAAGCAATCCGGCCGCCGGACTCGCTCCGGAAGAGCTGGCGGACCGCGTCGCCCGAACGCTCGCGCTCCCTCAGATCGCCGCCCTCTGGCCAGCGCTGCACGCCGAGTTTCCTATCTATGCCATTCGGGGCGAAGACACCGCGCTTGTGGCGACAGCAGGCATTGCGGATGCCCTAACGGTCAGCGAGGGTCGCCCTGCGGTGATCGTCGATTGGAAAAGCGACGCGAATCCCGACCATCGGTCGATCGAGCACTACCGCTCGCAGGTTCGCACCTATCTTGACGCAACAGGCGCCAAGCGTGGTCTGATCGTGCTGATGACGAGCGGCACGGTCATCACCGTTATGCCCTCACCCCGTATGATGGCAGCTTGAGCGAGGTAACCCGATGTCATTT
>JAEYTQ010000761.1 GCA_023433965.1 Pseudomonadota bacterium
TCATCCGCCTGATGAAGCTGCCGGAAGCGGTGCGCAGGACGTACGACGTCTCCTCGCTGCGCCACGTCATCCACGCCGCGGCGCCATGTCCGGCCGACGTCAAGCGCGCCATGATCGAATGGTGGGGCCCCGTGATCTACGAGTTCTACGGCTCGACCGAATCCAGCGCCGTCACCTTTGCGACCTCGGAGGACGCCCTGAAGAAGCCCGGCACCGTCGGCAGGATCTCGCCCGGCGCCGAATTGCGCTTCCTCGGTGAAGACGGCCGCGTGCTCGGCGTCGGCGAGATCGGCGAGATCTACTCCCGGATGGCCGAGCTGGCCGATTTCACCTACCACAACAAGCCGGAGAAGCGCGCCGAGATCGACCGCGACGGCTTCATCACCTCCGGCGACGTCGGCTATATCGACGAGGACGGCTACGTCTTCATCTGCGACCGCAAGCGCGACATGGTGATCTCCGGCGGCGTCAACATTTACCCCGCGGAGATCGAGTCGGTGCTGCATGCCGTTCCGGGCGTGCACGATTGCGCCGTGTTCGGCATCCCCGACGCCGAGTTCGGCGAGGCGCTGATGGCCGTGGTCGAGCCGCAAGCCGGCGTCTCGCTCGACGCTGCCGGCGTCCGCGCCGCGCTCAAGGCGCATCTGGCCGACTACAAGGTCCCCAAGCACATCGAAATCCGCTCGGGACTTCCGCGCGAAGATTCCGGCAAGATCTTCAAGCGCCGCCTCCGCGATCCCTATTGGGAGCAGGCGGGCCGGAAGATCTGACGATATCGTGGGTGGGCAAAGCGGAGGCGTGCCCCCCAATTTCCGCTTACGAGACAGATCGTGGACACGGCGCAGGCACGCCTTTGCCCAGCCTACGAGACAAGCGATGGGGAAACACTTGTTATGATCGATGCTGCCAACGAAGTCCTCTACACGGTCGCCGACCACATCGCGACCATCACACTGAACGCGCCGGAGCGCCTGAACACCATCTCCGGCCCCATGCTGAACGACCTCGCCCGGCTCCTGACCGAGGCCAATGAGGACAACAACGTGCGCGTCGTGATCCTCACTGGCAAGGGCAGGGCGTTCTGCGCGGGGCTCGACCTGAGCAAGGAGCGCGACGGCAACGGCCTCAGCGCCGCGTCGTCGCCGACCACGATCAACCTCCGCAACACGCCGCCGACAGTGCTGCAGGCGATGGACAAGCCGACCATTTGCGCCGTGAACGGCGGCGCGGCCGGCTATGGCATGGACACCGCGCTCGGCTGCGACATCCGCATCATGGCGGAATCGGCAAAGCTCGCCGCCGCCTTCGTCAAGCGCGGCGTGGTGCCGGAATCCGGCGGCACCTGGCTGCTGCCGCGCATGCTCGGCTGGGCCAAGGCCTCCGAGCTGATCTTCACCGGCCGCACCCTCGGCTCCCGCGAATGCCTTGACTGGGGCCTCGCCAACGAGGTGGTGCCGGATGCCGAGCTGATGACCCGTGCCACGGCCATCGCCCGCGAGATCGCCGCCAACGCGCCGCTCGCGGTGCAGGCCTCCAAGCGCATGATGCGGATGGGCCTCAACGAGAATTTCCAGGACCACGTCCACCACGTCTATCTCCAGCTCCTGCCGCTGTTCAAAACGGAGGACATGGCCGAGGGCATGAAGGCCTTCATGGAGAAGCGCGAGGCGAAGTTCGAGGGACGGTAGCCCGTAGCCTGGGTGAGCGTAGCGATATCCGGGACCGTGAGAGTTAAGTCCCGGATGTCGCTTCGCTCATCCGGGCTCCGCTGCCATCCTGGCAGCGACGGATTTCGAGCCTATATGAGCGGGGTCACAGACTTCTGGATCATCCCATGGCTCCCGTTTCCATCCTGCTCAACATTCTCTGGATCCTCATCGGCGGCGCCTGGATGGCGTTCGGCTGGGTGATCGCGGCGGTCATCATGGCCATCACCATCATCGGCCTGCCCTGGGCGCGGGCGGCGTTCAACATCGCCGTCTACACGCTGCTGCCGTTCGGCTCGCGAGCGGTCAGCCGCTACGAGGTGACGGGTGTCGAGGACATCGGCACCGGCCCGCTCGGGGTGGTCGGCAACATCATCTGGTTCGTGCTCGCCGGCTGGTGGCTGGCGCTCGGCCACCTGGTGACGGCGGTGTTGCTCGCGGTCACCATTATCGGCATCCCCTTCGCATGGGCCCACCTCAAGCTCGCCGGCATCGCGCTCTGGCCGATCGGCAAGGTGATCGTGCCGGCTTAGGGGCAACCCGCAGGATGGGTGGAGAACTCGCGCAGCCCATCCTGTTGCTCGGCCATCAAATCTCCTTCCACCAACGCCACGTCGTCGCCATGGCCAGCAGGCCAAGCGCTCCGGTGAGGGCGGTGGCGTTGTGGGATCCGATGCGGTCGGCGAGCCAGCCCAGCCAGAGGAAGCCGAGCGGACCGATGCCGATGCAGACGGTGAGGACGCCGAGGATGCGCGAGCGCATGTCGGCCGGCGAAGCCAGATAGACCAGCGTGGCCTGCATCGTCCCAAAGCCCGCACCGCCGATCCCTGTCAGGATCAATGCCGCACCAGCCAGCACAGGGCTCTTTGCCAGCGCGAAGATCACCACCGTCAGCATGTAGCAGAGCACGCCGCCGACAAAGGCCCGGCCGTACCATTTCGGGGTGAGCCACAGCGCCAGCATCAGAGCACCTGCGAAAGCGCCCATCCCGTCCATGGTCGCCATCAGGCCGACGCCCTCCGGGCCCAATTGCAGCCGATCGCGCCCGATCACCGGGATCATGCTGGTGAACGGCCAGGCAAAGATGTTGTAGATCACGGTCACGATCAGCACGCCACGGATTCGCTTGTCGCTGCGCGCCCAGGCGAGGCCCTCGGCAATGCGCGCCAGCACCGGCCCCGGCTCCGTCGCGTGAGCAGTGCGCGCGTGGATCGTCAGCACTGTTGCCAGCGCCGCGCAGTACAGCAGCGTGCTCAGAAACAGGACGCCCTGGAGCCCCGCGCCGGCGAGCAGGATTCCGCCGATTACCGGGCCGATCATGCGGCTGGCATTGTTGGCGCCGACGTCGAGCGACATGGCGAGGCTCATCCTCTCGCGGCCGACGACGTCGCCGATCATCACGCGTCGCACCGGGTTGTCCGTGCACCAGCCGCAGCCGTTGATGAAGCTGGCAAGCGCAAGATGCCAGATCTCGAGCCGCCCGGCCGCGTTCAGCATTGCGAGGATGGCGGAGGTGCCGGCCATCAGCAGCACGACGACGAACAGCATCCGGCCGCGGTCCAGGCGCTCCGCGAGCGCGCCGAGGAACACGCCGAACAGCCCCATCGGAAGCACACGGAGCATGGTCATCATGGCGACGAGAAACGCCGATTCGGTGCGCTGATAGACGACGACCCCGACCGCGACGGTTTCCACCCAGCGTACGGTGGCGATGATCAGTCCAACCCACCACAATCGCCAGAAGTCCGGTGCGTCGATCATCCGCCGGAACGGCGATTTGCTCACTTTATTGTCTTCCTCGCGGGCACTCCTTGGCCCGTTGCTTCCACTATCGGCAGCGCGCCGCACGAAACAAGTTTTTTCGACGGGCCATCGAAGCTAGAACCAGCGCGATCTCGCCTGCCATACCAGCGCATCAATCGTGCCCCGGACGCAGCGCGTCCGGGACACGAACATGCCGCCGGCAGTGTGCGCCGCCACCAACTTCATCTTGCGCTGCGGTAGAAAAATATCGCACACTCGGTTGAGCCGGGCAGCCAAGCGAGCTCGAACCAAGGAGCGAGCCATGTCCCTCCAGACCGTATCATCAGACGGCACCGAGCCTCGCCCCAACCGCCCCGAGGACGCTCAGGCGCTGGAGGCCGAGGCGCGGCTGCGGGACGACATCCGCCTGCTCGGGCGCATCCTCGGCGACACCGTGCGCGATCAGGAGGGCGCCGACGTCTTCGACCTGGTCGAGCGCATCCGCCAGACCTCGATCCGGTTCCACCGCGACGAGGACCGGCTCGCCCGCCGCGAGCTGGAGCAGATCCTCGACAGCATGTCGACTTCCGAGACCGTGCGCATCGTCCGCGCCTTCAGCTATTTCTCCCACCTCGCCAACATCGCCGAGGATCAGAATAACATCCGCCAGATGCGCGCCCGCGGCGCGGCCAATGGCGGCGGGGCGGGCGTCCTGACGCAGACGCTGGCCCACGCCAGGGCCGCCGGCATCGGCGCCGATGCGCTGCGCAGCTTCTTCAAGACGGCACTGGTCAGTCCCGTGTTGACCGCGCACCCGACCGAAGTCCGCCGCAAGAGCACCATGGACCGCGAGATGGAGGTCGCGCGCCTGCTCGACCGCCGCGAGCGCGTCGCGCTGACCGCGGAGGAGCTTGAGGCCAGCGACGAGCAGCTTCGCCGCGAGGTGCTGACACTGTGGCAGACCAACCTCTTGCGTCGAACCAAGCTCACCGTGCTCGACGAGGTCGCCAACGGCCTGTCATTCTACGACTACACATTCCTGCGCGAAGTGCCGCGGCTGGTCAACGCGCTGGAGGATCGGCTGGAGGAGGGCGGTGAGCAGGCCGCCTCCGAGCTCGCCTCGTTCCTACGCATGGGCAGCTGGATCGGCGGGGACCGCGACGGCAATCCCTTCGTCACCGCCGACGTGATGCGCGGCACGCTGCGGCTGCAGTCGAGCCGCGTGATGCAGTTCTATCTGGAAGAGCTGCACGTGCTCGGCTCGGAATTGTCGATTGCAGCCCATCTCGCCGACGTCTCCGAGGAGCTGCGCACGCTGGCGGAGCGCTCGCCCGACACCTCGCCGCACCGGAGCGGCGAGCCTTATCGCCTCGCGGTGTCAGGCATCTATGCGCGCCTGACCGCGACGGCCGAAAAGCTCGAGGTTGAGATCACGCGCCGCCCGGTCGGCAAGGGCAAGCCTTACGAGAGCGTCAGGGAGCTGCAAGCCGATCTCGACGTGCTGCATCGCTCGCTGATCTCCAACAACGCCCGCGTCATCGCTCGCGGACGTCTGCGGCTGCTGCGCCGCGCGGTGGACTGCTTCGGCTTTCACCTAGCGCGGCTCGACATCCGTCAGAACTCGGCGGTGCACGAGCGCACCATCGCCGAGCTGATCGACGCCGCCAACCCCGGCATGTCCTATCTCGCGCTGGGCGAAGATGCCCGCATCTCGCTGCTCACCAACGAGCTGCGCTCGACGC
>JAEYTQ010000016.1 GCA_023433965.1 Pseudomonadota bacterium
CCGACCCGCGCACACGCGGCGCGGAGGCGGCCGGGCAGTAGCAGGGTCGTTGCGGGGCAACAGGTTGTCTACCGTCCGACCTGGTACGGCCCGCCTTTTTCCAGCGCGCGATTGTAGGCCGGCCGAGCATGGATGCGCTCCAGGAACGCCATCGCCTTGGGGTGGCCCTGCTCGAGCCCGCCACGCGCTTGTGCTGCTTCGAGCGGAAAGCTCATCTGGATGTCGGCCGCGGTGAACTCGCTGCCGGCGAACCATTCGCTCTTGCCGAGCTCGCCTTCCCAATAGTCCATGTGTTGCTTGAGCTGCGGATTGACTAGCGCGGTCAGCGCCTGATTGCAGACCTTGCGCACCAGCGGCCGGAGCAGCGCGGGCGCGCGCTTTGGCATCAGCGTGAACAGGAGCTTGAGCAGCAGCGGCTGCATCGCAGATCCCTCCGCATAGTGCAGCCAGTAGGTGTAGCGCAGCCGCTCCGGCGTGTTCGGCGGCGGGATCAGCCGGCCGTCGCCATAGGTGGCGATGAGATACTCGCTGATGGCGCCGGACTCGGCGGTGGTGTTGCCGTTGTGGGTGACGCCGGGCGACTTGCCGAGCGGATGGATCGCGCGGAGCTCCTTGGGCGCGCGCATGTCCGGCTGACGCTGATAGCGCACGATCTCGTAGGGAACACCGAGCTCCTCGAGCAGCCACAGCACGCGCTGCGAGCGGGAATTGTTGAGGTGGTGAACGGTCAGCATCGTGGTGTCCCTGGCGCTTGGCGTGGTCGATCGCCGCGCCGTTCGTGCCAGCCCGGGAACGCATTGTCGAGCCGTCACTGCGGATATTTTCACCCGGGTATATTGACGCATGAGATTTACCCGGGTATTAAACCGGAAGCACCATCAATAGGGCAATGATTCCAATGCAAGGGACCTACACAGCCTTCGCCGGACAGCGCCGGCTGGCCTCGGGGACGGCGGGCGACGTCGCGCTCGCGGTCAAGCGGGCGACGCAGCCGCTGGCGGAGCCGATCATTATCTTCGACGACGGCACCGGGCGGTCGATCGATTTCGACCTGCGCGGCGACGATCGCGAGGTGCTGGCGCGACTGGCGAAGCTCGCGCCGCCGGCCGAGACGGCCGAAGCGCCGACCGAGCCGCGCGGACGCGGCCGGCCGAAGCTCGGCGTGGTCGCGCGCGAGGTGACCTTGCTGCCGCGGCACTGGGAATGGCTCAACGCGCAGGCCGGCGGCGCTTCGGTCGCGCTGCGCAAGCTGGTCGAGGAGGCCCGACGCGCCAGCGGCGACAAGGACCGCGCGCGGCAGGCGCGCGATGCGGCCTACCACTTCATGTCCACCATGGCCGGCGACCTTCCGCAGTTCGAGGAAGCCTCGCGCGCGCTGTTCGCAGACGACCGGCGGCGCTTCACCGCCCTGATCGCAGACTGGCCGACCGACATCCGCGACCACATCGTCAAGCTCGCCTACAGCGACCGCGCTTAAACCGCGCCGCTCTTCACAACTCCCATCGACGGCCGGGCCGCGCACCTTGCGCGGCAACGGCGTCGCACGCCCTGATGAAAGCCCGATCCATGTCCGCTTCAAAACCGCTCTGGACCACGTTCCTCCACTTCCTCGCGCCCCTGATGCTGAGCAACGCGCTGCAATCGTTGTTCGGCACCGTCAGCAACGTCTATCTCGGCCAGATGATCGGCGTCGACGCGCTCGCCGCGGTGTCGGCCTTCTTCCCGGTGATGTTCTTCCTGTTCGCCTTAGTCATGGGCCTGAGCACCGGCGCCACCGTGCTGATCGGCCAGGCCTTCGGCGCGGGCGAGCACGGTCGGATCAAGGACGTCGCGGGTACGGCTCTCACAGTCGGCCTGCTGCTGTCGACCTCGATTGCGCTGATCGGCGGGCTCTTCAGCCGTCAATTGATGACGGCGCTGGCCACGCCCGCGGACATTCTCGATCAGGCCAGCGCCTATGCGAGGATCATGCTGCTGACCATGCCGCTCGGCTTCGTCTTCCTGCTGGTGACCTCGATGATCCGCGGCGTCGGCGATGCACTGACACCGCTGCTGGCGCTGGCGTTGTCGACGGCGATGGGCCTGGTGCTGACGCCCATGCTGATCCGCGGCGCGTTCGGGTTGCCGCCTCTGGGCATCACCAGTCCTGCCTGGGCGGCCGCGGTCGCCAACGCGCTGACGCTGATCACGCTGGCCGCCTATCTGCGACGGAGGAAACATGCACTGGCGCCGGACACTGCGCTGCTGCGTCATCTGCGGCTCGATCGCGCCATGCTGGGCGGAATTCTCGGCATCGGACTGCCGAGCGCAGTCGGCATGATGGCCATGGCAATCGCCGAGCTGGTGCTGCTCGGCCTCGTCAACGGCTTCGGCTCGAACGCCACGGCGGCGTACGGCGCCGTCAACCAGGTGATGGGCTACACGCAGTTCACGGCGATGTCGATTTCGATTGCGGTCTCGATCCTTGGCGCGCAGGCGGTCGGCGGCGGCAACCGGGCTCGGCTCGACGGCATCGTGCGTACCGGCCTCGCGCTCAACCTCGTCCTCACCGGCGGGCTGGTAGCGCTGATCTATCTCGCGCCGCGCGCCGTGCTCGGCATCTTCATCACCGACGGCGCCGTGCTCGATCTGGCGAAGGATCTGCTTTACATCGCCCTGTGGAGCTCGGTGCCGTTCGGCCTCGCCACGGTGTTTTCAGGCGCGATGCGCGCCGCGGGCGTCGCCTTGACGCCGATGCTGCTGTCGATCTTCGCCATCGTCGCCATCGAGCTGCCGGCCGCGGTGATGCTGAGCCGCACGATCGGCCTTCAGGGCGTATGGGCTGCCTATCCGATCGTGTTCTGCGCCATGTTCGTCTTGCAGATGGGCTATTACTTCCTGGTGTGGCGCAAGCGCGCGATCAAACGGCTCATCTGAACGTCAGAATATTACGATCGTCATTAAACGGTGGACCTGCGGCGTGCGCTGCGCCACAATGCGCGATAGTCGTTCCGAGGGAGAACAAAAGTTGACCCGCACCGCCCCGCAATTCCTGTTCGATTTCGGCAGCCCCAACGCCTATCTCAGTCATCTGGCGATTCCGGCGATCGAGCAGCGGATCGGCGTCAAGTTCGACTACGTGCCGATCCTGCTCGGCGGCATC
>JAEYTQ010000074.1 GCA_023433965.1 Pseudomonadota bacterium
CGATGGTCCGGATGGACTCGGCGTATGAGCTCGGCCGCGCGCTCAACCCGCGCCTGGTCGAGCAGCAGCTGGTCGGCGGCGCCTGGATGGGCATCAGCCACGCGCTCTACGAAACGCCGGAGCCGTATTATCCCGATCCCGCCCACGGCCCCCGCGACTTCGTCGAGTATCTGATGCCGGGTCCCGGCGACATCTGCCCGCACGATATCGCCGTACTGGAACGCCCCGCGCCTGATGGTCCGTTCGGAGGAAAGGGTCCCGGCGAGATGTGCGCCAACCCGGTGCTGCCGGCCGTTGCCAATGCGATCTTCAACGCGGTGGGCGTGCGGATCGACGACCTGCCGATCACGCCCGAAAAAGTGCTGCGCGCGATCAAGGCGCAAGGCGGCGCGCGGCCGCGAGCGCGGCGCTAGAGAATCGGGCATGGCGGTTCGCAGCAACATCGTCGGCATCGACAGCCCGGAGGCGCTGGAGAAGGCGCTGCGCGCGGCCTATTACCTCGCCGACGAGGGCCTTGCGACATCAGCCTATCTCGGCCTCGCACTCGGCAAGCCGCTGCTGCTCGAGGGCGCGCCGGGCGTCGGCAAGACGGAAGCCGCCAAGGCCATCGCCGCCGTGCTCGGCCGCCGCCTGATCCGCCTGCAATGCTACGAGGGCATCGATGCGGCCGCCGCGCTCTATGAGTGGTACTATCCGCGCCAGATGCTGGCGATCCGGCAGGCTGGCGACGAGAGCATCGACATCTATGGCGAGACGTTCCTGATCGAGCGTCCGATGCTGGCGGCGCTGCGCGCGCCGGATTCCACCGTGCTCCTGATCGACGAAATCGACCGCGCCGACCAGGAGTTCGAGGCGTTCCTGCTGGAATTTCTCTCTGACTTCCAGATCTCGATTCCCGAGCGCGGCACGGTACGCGCCGCCGAGCGCCCCGTGGTGGTGCTGACGTCGAACCGGACCCGCGATCTGCACGAGGCGCTGCGCCGTCGCTGCGTCTATCACTGGATCGATTATCCGACGGCGGAGCGCGAGGCACGCATCATCATGATGCGCGCCTCCAGCGTCGCCGAAACCACGGCCCGCGCCGTCGTCGCGGCCGTCGAGCGGCTGCGACGCGAGCCGCTGAGCAAGGCGCCCGGCATCGCCGAAGCCGTCGACTGGGCCGAGGCGGCGACGCTCCTCAACAAGGGCGGCGCGCGCTGGCCGGATGCCTTCAAACGCTCGATCGGTGTAGCATTGAAAGACGAAGAGGATCTGCACTTCATCGCGCCCCGGCTCGACGCCCTGCTCGCGGAGACCACCGCATGAGCCCCGAGCTGCAGCTCCCGCGCGCAGCGCGCATCTTCGTTTCCTTCGTCGCGCTGCTGCGCGCCAACGGCTTCGCCGTGGCGCCGGAGCAGACCACCACGTTCCTCACCGCCATTGCGCTGCTGGGCCCGCGCGATCTCGGCGACATCAGGCAGTCTGCGCTGGCCACCCTCGCCCCGCCGCCCGAGCGCCGCACCACATTCGACCGGCTGTTCGACCTTCATTTCTGCGGCAGCGAGGCGATCGAGCACGCCGAAGACGGCGAGGACGACGAAACCATCCGTCTCCAGGAGGAAGGTCGCGGCGACGAGGCCCCCCTGCTCGCCGACGAGGCCAACGAATCCGGCCTCACCGCATCGCGCAGCGAGGCGCTGGTCGAGCGCCGCTTCGCGCAGCTCTCCACGACCGACGCGCTCCGGCGCCTGGCGCGCGAGGCCCCACATCGCCTGCCGCGACGTCGCGGCCACCGCCGCATGCGGGCACGCCGCGGCCCGTTCGCCGATCTCCGCCGCACCTTGCGCGACAGCGTCCGTAGCGACGGCGAGATCCTGCGGCTCGGCCACATGAAGCGGCGCCAGCGCCCGCGCAAGATCCTGCTGCTGATCGACGTCTCCGGCTCGATGAAGAGCCGCACCGAGGAAAACATGAAGCTCGCGCATGCGCTGGTGCAGGCCGCATCAAATGTCGAGGTCTTCACCTTCGGCACGCGGCTGACCCGTGTCACCCGCGCGCTTCGCCTGAAGCGCCGCGAGCAGGCGCTAAGCGCCGCGGCACATCTGGTCAGCGACTGGGACGGCGGCACTCGCATCGGCGACGCACTGCAAGCCTTCCTCGCAGTGCCTCGCTTCGGCGGCTATGCCCGCGGCGCCGCCGTGGTCGTCGTTTCCGACGGTCTCGAACGCGGCGAACCCGATGCGCTGCGCGATGCGGTCGCAAAGCTGTCGCGGCGAGCCTGGCGCCTGAGCTGGCTGACGCCGTTGGCAACGGGCGCTGCGTTCCGCCCCCAAACCGAAGCGCTCGCCGCTATCGCGCGCTTCGTCGACGATCTCGTGGACGGCGGATCGAGCGCCTCGATCGTCGCTCATGTCCTGGTACTGGGAAGGAAAGCTGCGTGAAAGACATCGTCGATGGCCATCACCACATCTGGCGGCAGGCCGATCTGCCCTGGCTGACCGGCCCGATGCAGCCGCGCATCTTCGGCCCCTACGAGCCGATCCGGCGCGACTATCCGATCGAAGAATATCTCGACGACCTCAAGG
>JAEYTQ010000086.1 GCA_023433965.1 Pseudomonadota bacterium
TCAAGCAGCCGGAGGTCGCCGCGAAGATCACTGCAGGCATGAAGAGCCTCGCCGTCGTCGAGGCTCCCAACCCGGAAATGGAAGCGCTCGCCATCGCCATCGCCATGCGAGAGGCGCGGCATCTCGACAAATCGGCCGCCCTGGTCACGCCTGACCGCGCACTGGCGCGGCGGGTGATGGCGGCGTTGGCCCGATGGGATCTTGCCTTCGACGATTCCGGCGGCGACATCCTGATGGAAACATCCGCCGGCACGTTTGCGCGTCTCGCGGCAGAGGCGGCGACCAAGGGCCTGGAGCCGCCGACATTGCTGGCGATGCTCAAGCATCCGTTGTGCCGCCTCGGCCGCGCGCCTGGCGCATGGACGGCGTCAACCGAGAGCCTCGAACTGGCGCTGTTGCGGGGCACCCGCCCGCCCGCAGGCACGGCAGGCCTCCTGCGCGAATTCACTCGCTTTCGCGAGGAGCTGGCCAAGCTGTGGCGCAGCGAGGTTTCTGCGCTGCACCGCGCCGAGCCGCGGGCGCGCCTCAAGGCGGAGGACCTCGATCGCATTCAGGCGCTGATCGATGTCTTGCAGAAGGCGTTGGTGCCGATCGAGAGCCTGCCGCCATCGACGCCCTATGACTTCGCCGAACTCGCGCACCGTCATCGCGAGATCATGATCGCGCTGTCGCGCGACGAGCAGGGCACACCGCTGGCGTTCGAGGATCGCGATGGTCTCGCGCTCGCCGGCGCTTTCGACGACCTCCTGCGCGGCGGGACGACCAGCGGATTGATGGTGCCGCTGCCCGATTATCCCGACGTCTTCCAGACCGCGTTCGGCGACCGCGCGGTACGCCGTCGCGACAAGCCCGGTGCGCGGCTTCAGATCTACGGTCCGCTGGAATCGCGCCTGATGCAGGCCGATCGGATCATCGTGGGCGGCCTGATCGAGGGCGTCTGGCCGCCGGCGCCGCGCGTCGATCCCTGGCTCAGCCGGCCGATGCGGCACGAGCTCGGGCTCGATCTGCCGGAGCGCCGCATCGGCCTCTCCGCGCATGACTTCGCGCAATTGCTCGGCGGCGGCGAAGTGATCCTCACGCATTCCGCCAAGGCCGGCGGCGCGCCGGCGGTGGCTTCGCGCTTCCTGCATCGGCTGGAGGCGGTGGCCGGCGGCGAGCTCTGGGACGCAGCCGTTCACGCCGGTGAGAAATACGTGCAATTCGCAGGCGCGCTGGATCAGCCCGACAAGGTTGAGCCGATCAAGCAGCCCGAGCCGCGGCCGCCGCGCGCGACGCGGCCGCTGAAAATGTCGGTCACCGCGATCGAGGATTGGCTACGCGATCCCTACACGATTTATGCAAAATACATCTTGCGGCTCGATGCGCTCGACCCCGTTGACATGCCGCTGTCGGCGGCTGACCGCGGCTCGGCGATCCACGGCGCGATCGGCGAGTTCACGGAAAGCTTTGCTGCTCACCTGCCCGACGATCCCGCACGCGTGCTGCGCGCAATCGGCGAGAAGCATTTCGCGCCGCTGATGGAGCGGCCCGAAGCGCGGGCACTATGGTGGCCGCGCTTCCAGCGCATCGCACGCTGGTTCGGCGAATGGGAGACGGCGCGGCGGGACGCGATCGAGGCGGTCGTCGCAGAGACCCATGGCGAGATCTCGATCGCGCTTGATCCTCAGCGCAGCTTCCGCCTCTCGGCGCGCGCCGACCGCATCGAGCGGCGCAAGGGCGGCGGTTACGCCATCCTCGACTACAAGACGGGCCAGCCGCCGACCGGCAAGCAGGTCCGCATGGGCCTGTCGCCGCAGCTGACGCTGGAAGCTGCGATCCTGCGCGAGGGCGGTTTTCCCGGTATCGACGCCGGCGCCTCCGTGAGCCAGCTCGTCTATGTCCGGCTCAGCGGCAACAATCCGCCGGGCGAAGAGCGCGTCCTCGAGCTCAAGTTCAAGCAAGGCGACGAGTCGCAGCCGCCGGATACGGCTGCCGCGGAAGCGCGGGCCAAGCTGGAGGCGCTGATCCGCGCCTTCGAGGACGAGAATCAGCCCTACACCTCGCTGAACCTGCCGATGTGGGCGAACCGCTACGGCACCTATGACGATCTCGCCCGGATCAAGGAATGGTCCGCGGCCGGCGGATTGGGGATAGAGGAATGGTGAAGGCGCCGCGGCCCATCCCCGACGAGGTGCGCGCACGGCAGGCGCGCGCGTCGGATCCGACTGCGTCGGCCTTCGTGTCGGCGAATGCCGGCTCCGGCAAGACGCATGTGTTGGTGCAGCGCGTGATCCGCCTCTTGCTGTCGGGCGTTCCGCCGGAAAAGATCCTCTGCATCACCTTCACCAAGGCTGCCGCTGCCAATATGGCCGAGCGCGTGTTCACCACGCTCGGTCACTGGGTGACGCTGGATGACGCCGCGCTCGATGCCGCGATCCGCGCCGTCGGCATACCCCATCCGAGCCCGAAGCTGCGGCGCGACGCGCGAAAGCTGTTCGCCTGCGCGCTGGAGACGCCGGGCGGGCTGAAGGTGCAGACCATCCACGCGCTGTGCACGCGCCTGCTGCAGCAGTTTCCGTTCGAGGCCAACGTTCCCGCGCGCTTTGCCGTGATCGACGAGCGCGACCAGACCGACATGATGGAGCGCGCCAATCTGAAGGTGTTGCTGGACGCCGCGCGCGACCCTGACAGCGTCACCGGGCGCGCGCTGCTGACCGCGATGGCGAGCGCCGCCGACGTCACCTTCAAGGAGGTCGTGCGCGAGGCGTGCCTCAGCCGCGATCACTTCATGGCCTGGACCGACGAGGCCGGCAACGTCGAGGCGGCGGTCGAGCAGATGGCGGCCGTGCTGGGCGTCGATGCTGGGGACCGGGTCGAAGACGTTGAGACGGAGATTCTCGACGGCCCGTTCCTGCCGCGCTCGCGCTGGGACGACATTGCCTTTGCGCTAGAGGACGGCAGCAAGTCCGACAACGACCAGGCCGGCCGGCTCCGCGAGGCCAAGGTGTTTTCCGGCAGCGCGCAGGTCGATGCCTATTTGTGCGTCTTCCTCACCGACGACAAGCTGCCGCGCAAGGCGGTGCTGACCAGGAAGTTTTGCGAGCAAAACCCGTCTGTTGCCCGCCTGTTCGAAGCGGAGGCCCAGCGCCTCGCCGGATTGATCGAGAAGCGCCGCGCAGTGACCATGCGCGACCGCACCGCGGCCTTGCTGCACATCGCGACCGCCGCCGCCGCGAATTACCGCCGCGAGAAGCAGGAACGCGGGCTGCTCGACTATGACGATCTCATCGACAAGACGCTGGCGATGCTGGACCGCGTCGCCTCGGGCTGGGTGCATTACAAGCTCGACCGCGGCGTTGACCATGTGCTGATCGACGAGGCCCAGGATACCAGCCCCCGGCAATGGGACATCGTCGCGCACATCATCTCGGAGTTCACGGCCGGAGAAGGCGCGCGCGAGGGGCTGAACCGCACGGTGTTTGCGGTCGGCGACGAGAAGCAGTCGATCTTCTCGTTCCAGGGCGCTGACCCCCACGAGTTCGACAAGCGCAGACGAGAGCTGGACCGCAGGTTCAAAGCCGCCGGGCTGAAGTTCGACCCGGTCGCCTTCACCTATTCGTTCCGTTCGGGTGCCACGATCCTGCACTCGGTCGATCATGTCTTCCGCGAGCCCACGATCTACAAGAGCATTAATTCGATTGACATCGGCCACCCCTTGCACAATTCCCTCGGCGATGCGGGTCCGAGCGTCGTGGAGCGTTGGGATCTCGCCGAAGCCGACGACAGGCAGGATATCGAGGGCTGGCGCGCGCCGTTCGACGGCGTCGCCGTGACCAGTCCCGAGGTCAAGCTCGCCCGCCGCATTCAGGCCGAGATCAAGCGGCTGGTCGAGAGCGGCACGCTGACGGGACATGCGGGTGAACGCCGCCCGCTGCGCTATGGCGACATGCTGATCCTGGTGCGCCGGCGCGGCAACGCGTTCGACGCCGTGATCCAGGCACTGAAGCACGCCGGCGTTCCGGTCGCCGGCGCCGA
>JAEYTQ010000491.1 GCA_023433965.1 Pseudomonadota bacterium
CCGACGACTGGGGCGCCCGCGTGCAGCCTGCAATCGCGGCAATGGCTTAGCGCGTGCACGATCGCCTCGCCCTCGACCTCATAACGGATTGCCCCGCAGTGACAGCCGCCAGTGATGGTGCTCATGCGTTCCTCCGATCGAGCATTGGGTTCGCGGATCGATAGCTTCGATGCCGTGCTCCTTCAACGGCGTAATCGATCTGCGGTTGCGGCCTGCTGTCGCCTGACAGCTGCTGCCATGGATCGGGCGGAACGCGGTCCGTGATCCTTCCCCCGGTGTTTTGCCCGACGTGTCAAAGGTGCAACCATCCGCGCGGCAGCTTCCCATGGCAAACTGAGGAGCCCAACGATTTCAATGCCCCCTCTACTGTGCATGGGGTTGTTTTCGAACTTACGATTTCGAGCGCATTGAAACGTGCCGAGCATCAGCGCCGGCGCGGCGCCTCGGCCTTGGCGGGCGGCTCGGTCTGCGGCGCGCAGGTTGCGGCCTGGAGCGAGGCTTGCGCCTGCGGCATCAGGCCGGGCTCGGGGGCGAGGGCCTTCATCAGGATCAGGCCGGTCGTGGTCGGGGAATCGATGATGAGGCGGTCGGCGGCAGTGACCTCCTCGTCCGCAGGCAGCTCGCTGTGCTGGGCTTCCGTCATCAGGTCGAGCTCGATTACCTTGCGGCCCGCGGAGCGGTCGTTGATGGCGTAATAGGCGATCTCGTTGCGGGTGTAGAACGACACCGAGGTGTAGGCCTGGCTCACCGGCACCGTGAGCTTGATCGGTCCCTCCGACAGGTCGTAGCGGCAGATTGCCAGCGCAAAGGCCGGGTCCATGAACGGCATCGGCGAATTGCTGGGGTCGGCCAGGGGGAGCTGGGTGACGGCGTTCACCTTCGTCATTGGCGTCAGCCGCGAATAGGCGTCCTGGGTTGCGATCCGCGGCAGCGCCAACACGCTGACGAGATGGACCACGAGGCCCAGCACCACGCCGGCGATGATGGTGAACGCCAGCCGGATCATGAGCAGCCCACCGTCGTGACGCTCGGCATCGGCGCATCGCGCTGGGTGCGCGTGCCGACCCCGACCGGTGTGTCGTAGAGCCGAAGCATCAAGGCGTAACGCTCGATGCCGCCGGTCGGCAGCCAGTTGCCGGCGCGCGAGCGCGAGGCGATGCGGATCTCGAACGAGCCGTCGGACTGCCGCACGATCTCCTGGCTGGTGAAGCCGTAGCGGGCGAGCGAGTTCGCGACGAGATGGCCCTTGCGGTCGTACAGCGTCAGTGTCCAGAACCGCGCCGGCGGTGTCACGCCGGAGACGACCACGTCGCAGCGGCCGTCGAGCGCCTTTTTCTTGTCGTCGGTCGTGGCGGTGAAGGCGACGCCGTCGCCGGTGCCGATCGGCAGCTCGCCGTTGCGGACGATCGTGGCACGTGAATAGGGATCGACGTCGGCGGTGCCGGTGCGCGGCCTCGCGGTCCAGGGGCCGATGGTCAGCGCGCCGATCTCGGTGCCGCGCGTCGTCGTCATCCAGGTCGCGCCGACGCCGACCACCGTCGCGAGCAGGAGCGCCGTCAATGTGATCAGGATCAGCCGCACTTGTTTCGATCAGTTCTTGCGTGGGGCGGAAGCGTTGGCGTTCTCTTCCGCATAATTCTGCGGAAAGGCGAGCGCGCTGGTCGACGAGGACGGCCTCGCCGGATTGCCGTCGCTGGCCGCCGATTTGTTCGCGGTCTTGGCCGCATCGTCGAGCAGCTTCTCGACGCGCACCAAGATGTCGGCGCCGCGCTTGGTCAGCACCGGCGGCGGACCAGGCTTGGTTTCCAGCACCTTCGACGCGGCATTGGCCTGCGCGTTGCTCCGGTGTTGCGGCGGCAGCTTCTGGCCCATGCCAATCCCGGCGATCTCCTTGACCTCGATGCCCTGGTGCGCCGCGAGCATGATGTCGTGCCAGGTCTGGGCCGGCAGCGAGCCGCCGGTCATGCGGTTGGTCGGCGAATAGTCGTCGTTGCCGTACCAGACGGCGCAGGTGAAATTGCCGGTGAAGCCGACGAACCAGGCGTCGCGATACGCATTGGTCGTGCCGGTCTTGCCCGCCGTCGGAATGCCGTCCAACGCGGCGCGGCGCGCCGTGCCTTCGCTGACCACGTGGCTCATCATGCCAGACATGTCGGCGGCGACCGAGGCGGGGATCGCCTGCCGCGGCTTCGGCCCGTCGCGGTCCCAGCGCCAGACGAGATCGCCGGCGCCGGTGCGCACCTCGAGCACCGCGTGCGGCGTCACCGCCTTGCCGCGGTTGGGGAAGGTCGCATAGGCGACGGCATGCTCGAGCACGGTGACTTCGTCCGAGCCGATCGGCAGCGACGGCGTGTCGGGCAGCGGCGCCTTGAGGCCGAAACGGCGGGCGACTTCGACGATCTTGCCGCGGCCGACCTTGGCGGGGTTCGGCGCCTTCGGCTGATCCCGCCGGCCGATCTCGATCGACAGCTTCACCGGCACGACATTGATGGATCGCGTGATCGCCTGCGTCAGCGTCACCGAGCCGGAATAGGAATGCCCATAGTTCTGCGGGCACCAATTGCCGATGCAGACGGGACCGTCGACCACGATCGAATTCGGCGTGTACCCGTTCAGGAGGGCGGTGGTGTAGACGTAGGGCTTGAACGAGGAGCCGGGCTGGCGATAGGCGTCCGTGGCGCGATTGAACTGGCTGGCGCCGTAGTCGCGCCCGCCGACCATGGCGCGGACGCCGCCGTCGAGATCGGCGACGACGGTCGCGGCCTGCGTGGCGTGATAGTCGCGGCCGAACTGGCGCAGCTGGTTCTCGATCGCGTCCTCGGCGGCCTTCTGCAGGTTGGTGTCGATCGCCGTTCGCACGACGAAGACGCGCTCGGTGTAGGACTTCGGGAACGTGTCGACCAGCTTGCGCATCTCGTCGAAGGCGTAGTCGAGATAGTAGTTCGGCGACGCCTCGTCGCGGCGGTCGACCGCGAAGGCCGGATTGCGGCGGGCGCCGAACACCTGGCCCTCGGTCATGAAGCCGGCATCGACGAGATTGTCGAGCACGACGTTGGCGCGGGCGCGGGCGGCGGGCAGGTTGATGTGGGGCGCGTATTTGGTCGGCGCCTTGAACAGCCCGGCGAGCATCGCAGCTTCCGCCAGCGTCACGTCGCGCGCGGACTTGTTGAAGTAGAAATGCGCCGCGCCGTCGACGCCGAAGGTGCCGCCGCCCATATAGGCGCGGTCGAGATAGAGCTTGAGGATCTCGTTCTTGGTCAGGCGCCATTCCAGCCAGATCGCGAGGAAGGCCCCGTTGACCTTGCGCTCGATCGTGCGCTCGTTGCTCAGGAACAGGTTCTTGGCGAGCTGCTGGGTGATCGAGGAGCCGCCCTGGCGCACGCCGCCGGCCTGCGCGTTGGTGACGAGCGCGCGCGCGGTGCCGGCGATGTCGATGCCGAAATGCTCGTAGAAGCGGCGGTCCTCGGTCGCCAAGGTCGCCTTGATCAGGACGTCGGGAAAGTCCTCCAGCGGGATCGAATCGTTGTGCTTGATGCCGCGGCTGCCGATCGGGTTGCCGTAGCGGTCGAGGAAGCTCACCGCGAGATCGGACTTCTTCAGCCAGTCCTCGTCCGCGGTCTCGCGGAAGGCGGGGATGGCGAGCGTGAGCATCACGATCAAGCCGCCGAGGCCCAGCGTCGCCGCCTCCGACAACGGCTCGATGAACACCCAGCGCTTCCACCGCCCGACATAGAAGCGGTCCATGAAGGTGGAGTAGCGCTCGTAGAGCTCGCGGATGCCCTTGGCCGAGGAGAACAGCGAGGAGTCGATGCGCGCGTCGAGATCCAGGAAGAAGTTCCGGATCCTCTGCTTCCAATGCGGTGGTATGATCTGGCGCACCTAGAACCCTTGCGGCTCGCTTCGAAAGCGTTCAAGCACCCGGCCCGGGCGGCATCGAGACGTCTTGCGGGAATGTTGCGGCAAACCCAAGGCGCCCGGCCAGCATCCGAGGGGCTTGCTGTTCCTTCTAGCCGAGCGGGGCTCATAAACCAATGGTCACGCTCGCGATTTTGAACAACAGGCTGAATTGACCCCGGGTCATTACGGGCTTCAGAGAGGCCTTGCTTGCACCCCTGCCGCCGCGCGCCCTAGATGGCGTCGCCGTAGCTCATTTCGAATTGTGTCGAGGCGCATGACCGCAGCTCCCAAGCGACCTTCCGGACAGGAAGGATTCTTCTGGAAAACCAAGACGTTGGAAGAGATGTCTGGGGACGAGTGGGAAAGCCTGTGCGACGGCTGCGGCCGTTGTTGTCTGAACAAGCTCGAAGACGAGGACACCGGCCGGATCTATTTCACCCATATCGGCTGCAAGCTGCTCGATGGTGCGAGCTGCACCTGCAAGGACTATCCGAATCGGTCCGACAAGGTTCCGGACTGCGTCCGCCTGACCCCCGCCAATGTCCGTACCCTGAACTGGCTGCCGCCGAGCTGCGGCTACAAGCTCGTCGCCGAAGGGCGCGACCTCTATTGGTGGCATCCGCTGGTCTCGGGCGATCCCAACACCGTGCATGAGGCCGGCGTCTCCGTGCGCGGCCGGGTCGAAGGCAGCGAGGATGAGATCCCGGACGAGGAGCTCGAGGACCATATCGTGCAATGGCCGGCAACCTTGCCGAAAGCCGCCCGCCTGAAGCGAC
>JAEYTQ010000120.1 GCA_023433965.1 Pseudomonadota bacterium
GCCTGATGAAGGTCGCCATCACGGCATCGCCGATGGTCTTCACGACGGCACCCTTCTCGGCGGCGATGATCTCCAGCAGGGCGCGAAAATGCGCCCGCACCAGATCAAACGCATTGAGGTCGCCGACCCGCTCATACAGCGCCGTCGATCCCTTCAGGTCGGTGAACAGGAACGTCAGGGACGTGATCTTCAACCGCTGGTCGACATTGAGGTTGTCGGCCTTGAAGACGTCGCGGAAGGTCTGGTTGGACAGCATCCGCTTGGCGGTCAGGATCGGCTTGCGCTTGCCGATCATCTCGTGCAGCGCGTGGTCGGCAATCCAGACCGAAGGCAGCACGCGACTGCCCGATTGGTTTTCGAGCATGAGACGCAAGGGTCCGGGGCGCATCACGGTGGTCCCCGTCGGCGCCTCCAGCCTGTTGAACATGATCGACAGCTGCTGACGCTCGCTGGTCGGCTCGCCCTGAACGTCGAGGAAATGGGCGGAATGGGTGACCGGCTCGAACACGATGATGAACTTGCTCGGCAGATTGAGCGAGAGGATCGCCTTCTCGCCGGCCGGCAATTCGAGGGCTTCGAGCGTCACCTCGTTGATCAGGCTGGAAAACGATTCATCGTTGATGTCGACGCCCGAGCTCCAGAACATCTGCCGCACATACTCCCAGATCGGCAACGTGTCGGGATCATGAGCACCAATGCGGCGGACCCGCGGACTGACGGTGAAGGCCACCTCGACCATCTCGTCGACGGAGGCCTCGTATCCGGCGGCGCAGAGCGCGCAATTGTAGTCGTCGTGCTTCAACGACTTCAACGTGGCGTGCGCGCCCAATACGCCTCCGCAGCCGGGACACAGCACGTTCCAGCTCATGTCGAACAGGCCGAGCCGCGAAGCGTGCAGGAATCCGGAAATGACCTTCTCCTGGTCGAGCCCGGTCCGGTCGGCAAAATCCAGCGCGTTGATCCGGTTGAGGTCGCGGTCATGGCCGCCGGCGATCAGCTGCGCGATGGCCTCCACGACGACGGGATCGGCGGTCTGCTTCAGAACGGAAAACTGGGCCTGGATGTCGCTCATCGCGGTGGCTCTATCTAGCAATCACGCCATGGACCAGACGCGCGCCAGTCACCGGCGCGCAATGCGGAACATGGGTGAGTGGTCGGGCTGGGTCGTGACGACGCCGAGCGGGATCACGGGAGTCCCGGGGTCGGCGAGCTCGACACGGAATGCACCGATCAGCCGGGCCAGCGCCAGCACGGATTCGGCTTGGGCGAACGGTGCACCGATGCAGACGCGGGGACCCGCACCGAACGGCAGGTAAGCGAAACGATCGGGCGCCTCTTTCGACATGAAGCGTTTTGGAATGAACGCGTTCGGTTGGTCCCACAGCTTCTCGTGCCGGTGCAGCAGCCAGGGCGCGATCATGATGATGTCGCCCTTTCCGATCTCGACGCCGGCCGCATTGTCCCTGTCGCGCGCGGCCCGCGCGACCAGGAAGGCCGGCGGATAGAGCCGCATGGTCTCCTCGGTCACCGCGCGCGTGAACTTCTGCCGGTCGATGTCGGCCATGCTGTCGAGATGCTCGCCGCGCGTCTCGGAGGCGACCTCCTCCTGGGTTTCAGGATCGAGCGCGAGCAGATAGAGCGCCCAGAACAGCGCGGTGGCCGTGGTCTCGTGGCCCGCGAGGATCATGGTTGCGACCTCGTCGACGAGCTGCTCGTCCGAGAAGCCCTTGCCCGTCTCGGGATCACGTGCCTCGTCCATGAGGTCGAACAGGTCGCGCGGCGGCGCGCCGTCCTTCTTGCCCCTCGTGCGCCGTTCGGCGATCAGCATCGCGACGAACTCGGTCCAGCGCTTGCGGAAACGGGCGCGGGCAAGATCCATCGGGCTCGGCCAGGACACCGGCAGCAGCATGTCGAGGAAGTACGGCCGTCCCAGCCGCGCGGCGTATTCCATGATGAAGTTGCGCAAGGTCGCGCCGTGGCGGTCCATGCCGAACGAGAACATCGTGCGCCCGGCGATCTCGAGCGTCATGCGCTGCATGACCTCGCGCAGGTCGATGTCTTCACCGGTGCGGCTATCCAGCTTCGTGATGGTCTCGTCGAGCACCGCCGTCATGTGCGGGACGAGATTTGCGGTGGCGCGCGGCGTGAAGGCCGGCGCGAGCGTGCGGCGCTGAAACGTCCAGGAATGGCCTTCGGCGATCAGCAGGCCGTCGCCGAGCACGGGGCGCAGCATGCGGATGCCGGCCGGCGTGCGCGTGTAGTTCTCGTAATTGCTGAGCAGCACGTGCCGGATCGCATCCGGCTGGTTCAGGATGAAGCTGTTACGGAAGAAGAAGCGACCCGGGATGACGTCTTCCTCATAGGCGCGCTGTCCCCAGGTCGCGATCATGTTCTGCCTGACGACCGCCAGCCGGGCGAAGAACGACATGTCGTCGGACGCGCGCGGCGGAGCCGGAGGGATGATGGGCCGACGCACGCTGGCGATGTTCATGGCGCTCTCCCGCAGCTGTGACGTGGTCAATAGCTAGTAAGTCATCTCGGCAATGGCAATCCGGTTCTCGGCAGCCGGCCAGGCGCGTGCCACGATCCGTTCTTCGCCGAATTGGGCCACGATGTTACGCCCGATCTCGCTGGCGGGAAGGCGCAGGGTTGCTGCCGCATCCGTGGGCACGCCCGGCTTGACGTCGGCCGGCTCCTTGCCGTCGAACAGCACCACGTCCCGGGGCAGGCCGAAATAGCCGCGCGGCCGCGACATGATCACGACCGCCCCGGTGTCCTTGTCCACCGGCCCGAGCGGGCGCGCAGGCCGCAGATGCACCACCTCGGAGGAGCGCGGGAACGGTGAGCGGTAGATGTGCGTCGTGGGTGCACCGGGCGAGGTCAGGACGAATTCGAGCGGCCAGGCAGGATCGACCTGCGCCGGCCCCCAGCGTCCGTCGGCACCGGTCTTCGAGCTGTGCACCGCACCACCCTTGCGCTCACCGGTGTCAGGATCGATCCGGAAGATATCGACGGTTGCGCCCGCGACGGGCCGGTTGGTCGGCACGCCGCCGGGCGTGCCAGAAACGAGGCCGCTCAAGCTGACACTGGCCTCCGGCACGATTGCGATGCGCCCGGGCTCACGACCGGCGATGAACTTGTAGATCTCGCGGAACGCACGCGGATGGAACGCCACCTCGCGATGGTCGAGTGCGCCGAGCACGAGGTTGGTGGCGCCCTTCAGCTCCGGCCCTTCGGCGGTCACGCCGGTCGGTGTGCCGGGCTTGCCGATGAAGCGACCGTCGGGCTGCGCATATTTGTCCATTCCGTCGCTGCGCAGGGTGAGGAACGAGACGCCCGGCGTCACCTCGCTTTCGCCCTCGTTCAGGCCGCGCAGGAAGACGCCGCGGCCGTTGAACTCGTTGTTGGGCTGGTCGTCGGTCGCGAACACGCCGTGATTGGGCGTGCCGCACAGCACGGCGTGGCTGACATCGCCGGCCCCGCCGTTCTTGATGACATTGCGGATGGCATAGCCGCCGCGCGAGCTGCCGACCAGCGCCACGCGAGGTGCGCCGGTGCGGCGCTTCAGCTCAGTGATCGCGGCGGCGAGCTCGCGGCGCTGGTCCTCGGTCGAGGAGCGGTTCGCCTGCTCGACCTTGTCGTCGCTGCGCGCCAGCGGATCGGTGAAATTGATCGCCATCATGCGCTCGCGCGCGATGCCGTTCGATTCCATCCGCCAAAGCGTCGTCATCCAGAGCGCGTCATAGTCGCCATTGCCGTGAACGAACAGGATCGGCGGCGGCTCGGCGCCGGAGGGCGCGGTCTGAGCGACAGCCCCGATCCGCAAGCTCGCAACCGCGAAAGGCAACGCACCGGCGCCTTGCAGGATGGTCCGTCGCGACAGCTTCATCGGTTCCTCCCGGCGGGACCTGCCTCTTTGCACCGGTTATAGCGGCCTAACCACTGGACAGCGAAGGACTTTCGCAGGCATCACTGGATTTGCCGGAATCGCCCGGGACCATTTCTGCCAGACCGTTTGGAAGGGGATATGA